>JAUXFA010000239.1 GCA_030620285.1 Piscirickettsiaceae bacterium | reverse complement strand
CTAGTCATTGTCTTCCTAAGACCGCTTGGCCCTCCGACTTCTATAGAATCATCGGCTAAATTAAAATTATTACGCGTCACCGTCATCAGCTCTCGCATTTGGTCATGGCTGATAAATGTTGGTGTACCGCCACCCCAATGCAACTGTTCAACCACACGTCCTGAATCAAACAATTCAGCTTGCAGGCGAATTTCTTTATGTAAATTCGCTAAATAGGGTTCAGCATGTTTGCGATTTTTAGTAATAATTTTGTTACAGGCGCAGTAAAAACAAACAGTGTCACAAAAGGGTAAATGAAAATACAGTGATAATGGTCCGCCGCGCTGATTTGAGAGTTCAACGTGTTGTTGATAGCTCTTTACAGTGAACTGCTTATCAAACTCAACAGCAGTAGGATATGAGGTATAGCGTGGCCCGGCAGTGTCATAGCGTTGAATTAAATCTAAATCAAAGGTAACAGTTTGTTCCAAAATAATATTCCTGAGGTAATGGCTACCCTTAATTATATGGCTTACTGTCAAGCACGATTTAGAAAACTAACACTTAGTTGATGTCGATCAAATTGTGAATCGCTGCTCATGCTCAGGATGTTGGCTAATAAGATCATAATGGGCCTGAATAATGGGGAGCACTTGTTCGGGTGTATCCACAATATGAAATAGCGTTAAGTCATCCTCATCAATGCATCCTAGCTCAAGCACTTGTTCTTTGATCCATTCTATTAATCCAGCCCAAAAGGATGATCCGTACAGAATAATCGGGAATCGCCGGATTTTTTGAGTTTGAATAAGCGTTAGTGCTTCAAAAAACTCATCAAAGGTGCCAAAACCACCGGGAAAAACAACATAACCCATGGAATATTTAACAAACATTAATTTGCGAACGAAAAAATATCTAAAGGTCAAACTAATGTCTTGAGTTGGATTGGCTGTTTGTTCGTGAGGCAATTCGATATTTAAACCAACAGAATGACCGCCTTGTTGAAAAGCGCCTTTATTGGCGGCTTCCATAATGCTCGGGCCACCACCACTGATCACAGAAAATTTTGCTCGAGATAAGTTATTGGCAACCGTTATCGCATCCTGATAATAGGGGGATTGCTCAGGTAATCGAGCACTGCCAAAAATAGAAACGGCGGGACCTAGACCACTCAGTGTTTCGATACCATCAATAAGTTCTGCCTGAATTCGAAAAACGCGCCATGCTTCTGATGTTTTGAGATCTTCCATTATTTCACCCCGTTGTTTGTGGTTCAGTGGCTTAACAATGAAGATAGAGAAAAACAACAACCTTTGCAAACAGAGCTGTGAAGGAATAGTGTCGTTTTAAGCGGCCTGATTTTGTTGTTGGTATATATAAGTGTTGGTCTGGAGTATCATTACGCGTTTTCTTTGTTCGTTTGGCAGGCATTATGAAGGTTCTAGTTATTGGTGGTGGTGGTCGTGAACATGCATTAGCATGGAAGTTAATTCAATCACCACGGTGCACTCAGGTCTTTGTTGCTCCGGGAAACCCGGGTTCGGCTAATGAGCCGGGGGTTGAAAACATTGATATTGGTGTCGAAGATATTGCAGATTTGGTTATTTTTGCGAAAGATAATGAGATTGAGTTGACGATTGTTGGCCCCGAAGTACCGTTGGTTATGGGCGTAGTGGATGCCTTTCAAGAGGCCGGTTTACGCTGTTTCGGTCCATCGCAGGCGGCGGCACAATTAGAAGCATCAAAACGCTTTACTAAAGACTTTTTAGCTCGCCACAATATTCCAACAGCGGCTTATAGTGTGTTTACTGAAGTGGCGCCGGCAATAGCTTATATTAAACAGCAGGGTGCACCGATAGTGGTTAAAGCCGACGGTTTAGCTGCGGGTAAAGGTGTCATTGTCGCGTTAACAGAACAGCAAGCGATTACTGCTGTTGAAGATATGTTGTCGGGGAATGCATTTGGTGAAGCGGGCCATCAAGTCGTGATTGAAGAGTTTATGACCGGTGAAGAAGCCAGCTTTATCGTGATGGTGGATGGCGAGCATATTTTGCCACTAGCAACATCACAAGATCATAAAGCGAGAGATAATGGTGATTTAGGGCCTAATACCGGAGGGATGGGAGCCTATTCCCCAGCTCCTGTTGTGACCGCGGATGTACATAATCGCATTATGGAAGAAGTGATTGTGCCAACAGTAAAAGGGATGGCAGCGGATGGGCGGCCTTACACTGGATTTTTATATGCAGGTTTAATGATCGACACGGAAGGTGCGCCACGGGTAGTTGAATACAATTGCCGATTCGGTGATCCAGAAACGCAACCCATTATGATGCGCCTACAATCTGACTTAGTCATGCTGTGCGAAGCTGCTCTGGATGGTGTGTTGGATACGGTAGCGGTGCAATGGGATCCACGTGCTGCGGTAGGCGTTGTTTTAGCCGCTGGAGGTTACCCTGAGGACTATCAAAAAGGTGATGAAATAATGGGCTTAGATGTGGCTGATAATGAGGAAAGTAAGGTTTTTCATGCCGGTACAGCCTTAAAAGATGGTAAGGTAGTCACATCTGGTGGTCGAGTTTTATGTGCCACTGCATTGGGTCAGACCGTTGCCGAAGCACAAATGAAGGCCTATAAAGCAGTTAATAATATTAACTGGAAAGATATGTATTGCCGTACTGATATTGCTTATAGAGCAATAGCAAGAGAGCAAGCAGACTAACTAAACAATATAAAAAGAAGGAGCAGGCTCAACATGTCCGATTCCCATCCTATTATTGCTGTCACCGGTTCATCAGGTGCAGGAACATCTACAGTTAAACATGCATTTGAAGATATATTCCGTCGCGGCGGCATCAAACCCGTTGTTTTAGAAGGCGATAGCTTTCACAAATATGATCGCAAGGAAATGCGTGCTGAAGTAGTTAAGGCAGAGGAGAAGGGAATATCATTAACGCACTTTGGGCCAGATGCAAACTGTTTAGATCGCTTAGAGCAATTATTCCAAAACTATGCTGAAACAGGTAAAGGTGAAAAACGCTATTACATCCACGATGAGATAGAAGGTGCGAAGTTTAACCAGCCACCAGGTACCTTTACACCATGGGAAGATATTGATGGCGATAACGATTTATTATTCTATGAAGGTTTGCATGGTGGGGTGGTAACAGACGAAGTGAATATCGCACGTTATGTTGATTTATTGATTGG
>JAUXFA010000021.1 GCA_030620285.1 Piscirickettsiaceae bacterium | reverse complement strand
TGCCCGAGCCAGTGGTGCGGTGGTGTCATTAGCGGCATCAGATTATCGTTGGCTATTAGGTGCCGGTCTAACAAATGGCGGCATTAAAGGTGGCTCAGCAGATGATAATGGCAGTACGTTTGCTATTCGCGGTTCATTTGTACCCTTTATGCAAGATAAAACGCATTTAGTACAATTTGGTGCAGGCTATTTAACCAAGGGCGGAGATGATGAGACATTCAAGTTTGAACAGCGTTTAGTGAGCCATAAAGATCAAACAAAACATCTAAAAACGAGTGTGGCCGATCATGATGGTTCTGATGCCTTTACGCTTGATGCAATGGGTATATTTGGTTCGTTTCATGCGATGGCAGAATATGTTGACTACACCATGGAAGACAAAGCCAGCAGTGACATTGATATCGATGGCTATGCTGTTGAGGCCGGTTATTTCTTAACGGGTGAATCCTTGAAATGGAAAAAAGGTTATACATCAGGAATTACACCTAAATCTTCAACAGGTGCATGGCAAGTTGCTGCTCGTTTTGAATCACTTGAAATTGATGAAACGGGTGCGAAAGATGAAGCTGATAAATGGTCTGTGGGCATTAACTATTATCCAACACAAAATATACGTTTGATGTTGAACTACGACAAAATAACGGATTTGACTATTAATGGCATCAAAGAAAGCTTTGAACCGTCATCACTTAAATTTAGAGCACAAGCGTACTGGTAAGCAAGTAATTTGAGTTATCTCTTTTTAACTCACTGCCTCACTCAAGCCTCGCCTTTTTAGGTGAGGCTTTTTTATTCTAAATTAGTAGGGAAATATTTTATCAGAAGGTTCATTAAGTACTGAAAGTCCCAAAAGTTGGCAACTAAGGACGAACTGATGCAAAATAGTCGGACCTTATTTGACAATAGTGAGCACTGAGAATTCATGGAAAATGACACGGAATATGATGTATTAGCTGCGATTGATCTGGGCTCAAATAGTTTTCATATGATTATTGCACGGCTGCGAGATGGTCATTTCCAAGTGGTTGATAAGTTGCGTGAAATGGTGCAGTTGCGAGCAGGGTTGGATCAAGATGGTCGTATATCTGTTGAGGCTCAGGAGAGGGCCGTTGCATGTCTACAGCGGTTTGGTGAGCGCATTCGAGATTTGCCCGCGGGTAGTGTTCGTATTGTCGGAACTAATACCTTACGGGTAGCGAAGAACAGTTGGACATTTCTACGCTTAGCCCGACAAGCTTTAGGTCATCCGATTGAAATCGTTGCGGGTGAAGAAGAAGCACGACTTATTTATCTTGGCGTTGCTCATACTTTGGCATTTGATGATTCACGCCGTTTAGTGATGGATATTGGTGGTGGTAGTACAGAATTTATTATCGGCGAGGGGTTTAAAGGCTTAAGGCGAGAAAGCTTAGAGATGGGCTGTGTTAGTTTTTCACAACGTTTCTTTCCGGAAGGAAAAATTACTCGAACTAGAATGAAGACGGCTTTAATTGTTGCCGGTACACGATTGAGAGAAATTCAACGACCGTATCGAACAATGGGCTGGACAGCGGCGGTTGGTGCTTCGGGCACCATCCGTACAGTTGCTAATATTGTCAGAGAAAATGGCTGGGCGGACGATGGGGTGATTACCCCTAAATCGCTTGATAACTTAGCTGAAGCACTCATTAAGGCCGGTTATGTTGACGATCTGAAATTAGAGGGGTTAAGTGATGAACGAGCCTCTGTTCTTCCGGGCGGCGTTGCGGTATTAAAAGCCTCATTTGAACGGCTAAAAATTGACCGGATGATTGTTTCTGATGGGGCATTACGTGAAGGTTTGCTCTATGACTTATTGGGCCGAATTAAACATGATGATGAACGGGATCGAACTGTTGCGGCATTAGCGCGACGTTATGAGACAGATGCAGTACATGCTGAACGTGTCATGACTTTTGCAATACAGTTATTTGAACAAGTTTCAAAACAGTGGAATATTGATGATGATGAATATTTAAATCGATTAAGTCGGGCAGCGATACTACATGAAGTAGGATTGGCAATATCGCATAGTGGATTTCATCAGCATTCATTTTATTTGATTGCCCATACTGACTTTCCTGGATTTTCACGGGAAGATCAGCATGCCTTAGCGATGATAGTGCTGGCGCAACGTAAAAAATTTCCTAAAAAAGAATTTAAAAATTTACCGGATGAATTACAGTTATCGACCTTGCGATTAGCGATGTTGCTGCGATTAGCAATGGTATTTAATCGAGGTCGCAGTGAGCAAGTCGATACCTATGTGAAATTAAAGGCGACGAAGAAAGGGATGAAATTGACTTTACCTGAGGGTTGGCTAGTACAACATCCATTAACGGAGGCCGATCTCTTGCAAGAAGTGGAATATTTGAAAAAAATTGATATCAAGCTTAAAGTGAAAGCTTAATTAGCAGAAGCTAATGAACCAATGAAAGTAATGTCTGTCCGATTATAAAGGAGGGGCGGAATATGAAATTATTAAAAACATTTAGCTTAGTATTAGCCATATCGGTTGCTAATGTATCAGCACAGACAATGGAGTCCATTGTGCTGTCGAGTGAAACAGGTGATACCTTAATGATCCACCGTTTAAATGATGGTGAGTTATGGGGCAGTTTTATGATCACCGATCAACTGGCCGATAATTTTGCCGATTATGAAATGATCGTTTTACAAGTTGATCAACATCAACCGATTAAGATGGATCATCACAAACTGTGTGGCAGCCCAGCAAGAGCCGAGCAGAAAGTGGACTATACCTTCCAAACAGAAGCAACGACAGAAGAGTGGTTGTTTAGCCAAGTGGTGTCGACGCAACCGGATATTTTAAAGTTAACTGGCTGGGATAAAAAAGAATACCAGCATACCAAATCAGATCGCCGACCTACGGTTGTTGATTTTCCAATCCATGGGCCTATTGCACTACCTACATTATGGTCACAATTTCAACGCGGAGAGAGTGTGGTTTTTCGCTATACCACCGATGCCGATGAAGTACGGCAAGCACAATTTGATTTGCAGCCTGAACGAGAGGCAATAAGTCGATTGCTGGATCTTTAAGCATTCTTCCCTCTCATCTAAGAGGGAAGATTTGGCTCAACAATTACCAATCTACATTAACACCTAGATAAGCACTGCGACCGATACCCGGTAAACGATCACCTTGAGCAAGATCAGGGTTATCACTGATGCGGTTATAACCACCGAGATGATTTTCATAATGACGGTCGAATAGGTTGTTCACGCCGGCCATTAAGGTAATGTTTTGTGCCGGCTGGAAGCTGCCTGAAAGGTTAAATACGGCATAGCCTGCGGTTTTTTGCTCATGGTTTTCGTCAGATACTTTACGCTGTGATGCAACCGTTTCTGCCTCAAGGCCAACAGTCCATTTGCTTTGGGTATAACTCAGCATAGTGCGTGCAGAGAGTGGTGCAATGCGATAAAGGTTATCGCTAGTATCACGGCGTTTGCCGCGGACATAACTCATGGTTCCATCCAATTGCCATTGATTAGAAAGGGCAATAAACCAGTTGGCATCAATTCCATAGAGCTTGGCATCAACATTATTAAATTGTAGTGGAGCAGGTTTTGTGGGCGCCATCATAGCGCTGAGCATATTTGCTGCTAAATTAGTGCTTGGCGTGCCTTGAATATAGTCATTAATATTGTGGTAGAAAATGTGTGGCGAGAAACCAGTACGAGGGGTGTGCCAATCAAAGCCAAGTTCGGCTTGGTAGGCAACTTCACTGTTTAATTCAATATTACCAATATAGTTATTGCCATCGGCTAAGCCTGCTGTGGACTCTAACGGTAACCATAAATAACGTTCTTGATAACTCGGAGCTCGTTCTTTTCTAGCCAGCCCAACAATAAGATCTAATTGGGGGGTCAGGGCGTGAGAGGCATTAAATACGATATCAATTAGATGTTCATCTTGATCGCGATCAGCATTGTTAAAATCATCTCTAAGGGCAAGTGCAGGAGGCATCGGCATGGTAGTGGAGACCGTTCCTGCATCCATTTCAACGAGGGTATAACGTAGACCAGTTTCTAACTTCCAGTTATTCATGGTGAATTCTTTTTCACCAAAAATACTGTAACGATCACGTTCAATGTCATTGTAATTTTGTACTAGGAATAATGGATTATTAGGGTCGAAAATATCGGCATTATGGTCAGCGTTATCGGCATCAAGACCTACAGTCCAACCTGAAATATTGTACGACAAGCCAATCCCACGAGATTCAACATCCGTAATAGCATGGCGTTGCATCATTGGCGGGGTACGCAAAATATAGTTAGCCATTTTATGATCGGCATCTTGATAGCTAAAATTGACACTTATTTCGCCACCATTGGCGAAGGTATTTTTAAACTGACCGGAGTAATTTTCACCGGTGGCATAGATGATATCCATCGGTAGGGCTGGTGTTCCCGTTTCACCTGTATCATGGTGTTCCGCTTGCAGAGTTAGATATTGTGACCCATTTTGAAAGGCATAGCCGGCACCAAAGGTATCGCGTTCATGCTCAGAAGGCAGAATGTCGCCACCATCAAATTCAAGATCATCATTACCACGCTCAACACTGCCAGCAATATGGAAATTGTGGGTGTTATTGGCAATACTTGCCAGTAAGGCTGCATGGTGTTTATCGCCATTTTCGCCATAACCGGCTTTTGCATTACCGTGAAACTCCATTGTTTCACTACTCGTAAAATCCGCTTTTTTGGAGCTGGCGATAATGGTGCCACCGATTGTTTCCATACCGGAACTAACCGGAGCAATACCACGGTATAAAGAGATGTCTCCAAGACGTGATACTGGAATATAACTTAACGGCGTGTCCATCGCATTTGGACCCGCAGAGTTAATTTTTACACCATCAATTAAGACATTAACACGATCACCGAATAGGCCCCGGTATTGTGCAACACTGGTGAGAGGCCCATTGCGATTAATATTTGCCCCTGGTAAGCGTTTTAATAAATCCCCAGTATCAGGAGAGCCAACAGGAATAACGGGCAATACATAAGGTGTCGCTTCACCCGCTATACCCTCCACAGAAAGTGTTGGCAGGTTTATGAGTTCTGCCTGTATAGGCGTAATCAAACCAAACATTAACAAGGGTAAAGGCAATAATTTAAAATAACGCATAACAGATCCTAATGAGTAAGCGACTAATTTTAATTATTTTTTATGCGCTAAAAGTGTGTGTTTTAGGGATAAAGTGTGTGAAATAACCTAATTCTGCTTATGGATGACATGATATTGTTTCATTATTAATTCGATATTTTAAGGTTTTTAAATCGATGGAAGCTATTGCAGGTTCATATATCACCGCATTTTTGCTGGGTATCTTTAGTACAGTTCATTGTATTGCAATGTGTGGTTCGGTGATTGGAGCATTAACACTTAGCTTGCCTGCTGAAGTGCGTGAAAACCAAGCTGAAATGTTTCCCTATGTGCTTAATTATAATTTAGGACGCTTATTGAGCTATGGTATTGCTGGGGCGATAGTGGGGGCCTTAAGTTCACCTCTAGCAAATTTTGATGGTCATGCCGTGCTGCGATATATATCTGTGTTGGTGATGATAGGTATGGGACTTTATCTTGCAGGCTGGTTCCCTAAATTTGCTCATATGGAACGTCTGGGCGCACCGATCTGGAAAGCACTACAACCTATCGGCCAGAAATTATTACCGGTTCGAACACGATCTCAGGCTTTTCTTTTAGGTACGGTCTGGGGATGGTTACCTTGTGGTTTGGTTTATGCTGCATTGGCGGTAGCGGCCTCAGTAGGCGAGCCGGTTAAAGCATCATTAGTGATGCTGGCATTTGGTGCCGGAACATTACCTGCCGTTATGGGCGCCGGATTGTTTGCTGGGTTTTTGGCATCAATAGCGAGGGCCAAACATTCGAGACAATTTGCCGGTGTCTTAATTATTGCGATGGCCTTAGTCATTGTCTTTTGGCCGATGGATCATAGTGGAGGCCATGATCATTCAGTGAATCATGTGCATCCTACTGAATTAGAAAGGGATGTGAAGTGACAGCATGAAGAGCATATTAGGCCAGTCTCCACAAATCACCCATTTACTTCGTACTATTCCAATGATTTCAGCGAGTGATGTCAGTGTTTTAATCTATGGGGAAACAGGTACAGGGAAAGCATTATTGGCTCAGGTTTTACATTCAGAAAGCCGGCGATCTGAGCAAGCTATAGTATCGGTCAATTGTGCCGCATTATCATTAGAAGATATTGAGGCCGATCTATTTGGTCGTTGTGATGCTGAGGGCACTATTCAGCATCGGGGCCGGTTATTAGCAGCGGATGGCGGCACTGTATTTTTGGATGAAGTAGATGCGTTACCGTTATCTATACAAGCCAAAATATTACGTTTTCTGGAGGCGGGAGAGTGCCAATTACAAGGCAGTCATAAATTGCACTTGGCGGATGTGCGTATTTTGGCTGCAAGCAGTGTTGATCTACAAGCTGAAGTCGCCGCAGGTCGTTTTCGATCAGATTTGTTTTATCGACTTCAGGTTGTTCCTATTACCTTGCCCGCATTAAGGGATCGTAGTGAAGATGTTAGCTTGTTATTACGCCATTTTGGTCGTGAGTTTGCCGGTAATAATGCGGTTGTTCGTTATGCAAAGGATGCTGAGCATTGCCTGTATACCTATGCTTGGCCTGGCAATGTGCGGGAGTTGATGAATTTTTGTCAGCAAATGGCATTACTGAATCCAGGGAAATCTTTGCAGCCGGAAGATTTGCCTTTAGAAATGATGCCCGAAGTAGCAGCGAATGATCATATGTTTACCTTGCCACCAACAGGCATTAAGTTAGCGCAAATTGAATTGGATTTGATTGAGCAGGCGCTAGAGATGGCGGCAGGTAATCGCTCTAAAGCGGCGCGATTATTAGGCATTAGCCGAGATACTTTGCTTTATAGGATGCAAAAATACGATTTGTAGCATATACCCTTCTTCTTTCAAGCTGTACGGTTGTTGAGGCATTCGTTCAGCCCAATCACTTAGTAGCTCTAAGCTCATTGGTCGCCTACCTGCAGTTTGAAATACTGTGGGTATAGAGTAAGCTGTGGAACAGAATTTAATGCTTTTGAGGCAATCATGAAACAATATTTAGACTTGTGCCAAACAATTATTGATCAAGGCACATGGATAGAAAATAAGCGTACCGGAAAGCGCTGTTTAACCGTAATTAATGCAGATTTAACATACGATGTTGCCAATAATCAGTTTCCCATTATCACTACCCGAAAAAGCTATTGGAAATCAGCCATAGCTGAAATATTAGGCTATATCCGTGGCTATGATAATGCAGCCGACTTTCGGACATTAGGCACCAAAACATGGGATGCTAATTCAAACGACAATCAAGATTGGTTGAATAACCCGCATCGTAAGGGCCAAGATGATATGGGTCGGGTTTATGGGGTGCAAGGTCGACGCTGGCAAAAACCAGATGGCAGCACCTTAGATCAACTTCGCAAATTGGTTGATAATTTATCGAAAGGAATAGATGACCGCGGTGAGATTATTACCTTCTATAATCCCGGTGAATTTGATATGGGCTGTTTGCGACCTTGTATGCATACCCATACATTCTCACTATTGGGCGATACGCTTTACTTAACATCCTACCAGCGATCGTGTGATGTGCCATTAGGCCTAAACTTTAATCAAATCCAAGTGTTTTTCTTGTTACAAATTATTGCTCAAATTACCGGTAATAAAGCAGGTCAGGCTTATCATAAAATAGTGAATGCCCACATTTATGAAGATCAGCTAGAACTGATGCGTGATGTTCAACTTAAACGCACACCTTTTGAATCACCTAAGTTACACGTTAATCCTGATATTAAAACCCTAGAGGATCTTGAAACATGGGTAACGATGGATGATTTTGAAGTAACTGGCTACCAGTGCCATGAGCCGATTAAGTATCCGTTTTCTGTCTAATGCCACCTTTAATTATATTGATATCGTATTAAAGCAGAAAGCATATCCTGAACTGAAAGTTCACCTTTAGTAGAAAGAGGTAATGTACCAACAGGCGTGGTGACACCACCATTAAAATTATAATTTGCCTTTTGAGTACTCAGCACATTCTTTGCCGCAGCAATTAATGCATTAGGATCTAGAGAAATAGGGAAAGAGACTGTTTGCGTTGCATTAGCAGCCAAGCTTTGCTGAGATTCAGCGGCAATGCTACCGATTAGTAATTGATTTAATTTAAAGTCACCATTGAGCTCCGAAATAGGCAATGAAAATGGATTGGGATTATATAATTGCACATCAAATACAGCCTGTTTATTTTCAATTGAAAATGACTTTAATTGAATCCCTCTCACTTGGGGTGCTTCAACCAATTGTTTAATAAGTTCAGAGTTGCAAGCAACTAGACTGAGAGATATTAGTATGATTGTGAACAGTTTTTTCATGTATATACCGCTTGAGTTAACCGACCATATTATTCTGGTTTTTATACCTATGGCTCTATTTTCTAGACACTCTGGTATAACAGCAAAATAGAGAATCAAAGCTGATGTTAATCCGATGAATTTAGCGCGTCAAATGAGCTTTGGAATGAGTATTTAAGGTTTAGCTAATAATAGTTTGTTGTAATGGGGGTATTATTAAGTAATACGGGAGTATGAAATGATCGATTCAACACAAAAATTAATATCCTATCCAGTATGGGACAAAACAGTACGCATTTTCCATTGGGTCAATGTGTTGTGTGTTTTGGGGTTGATTGCCATTGGTACGGTGATCTTCAATGCTAAAGGGTTAGGCGTGACAAATGATGGCAAGATTTTGCTCAAAACAGTTCATGTTTATATTGGCTATGTATTTTTCGTGAATTTAAGTTGGCGTATTGTTTGGGGTTTTATTGGAAGTCGTTATGCTCGCTGGGGCGCGATATTGCCATTTGGTGCTGAATATAAAGGCCAATGGTCAGCCATGATGAATGGTATGAAAGCAGGTAAGCCCGTTGGCTTTGTTGGCCATAATCCCATTGCACGGTTAATGGTGGCGTTACTATTTTTATTAATGAGTATTCAAGCAATAACAGGCTTGGTACTGGCGGGGACAGATGTTTATATGCCTCCATTTGGAGGCACAATCAAGGAATGGGTGGCAACGGATAAAACGAGTGTAGAGCTGGTAGAACCTTATTCAAAAGAAGGTATAGATGAAACTGCCTATAAAGAAATGCGAGATTTCAGAAAGCCTTTTATTACCACACACTATTATGTTTTCTTTACTCTGCTTGCCGCTATATTGTTACATCTATTAGGTGTTGTGGTGACAGAGTTACGAGAACGTAATGGTTTGGTTTCAGCAATGTTTACTGGTAAAAAGGTGTTTGCTGAAAAACCATTTGATTCTGAGTAATACCTTAGATGGCTGGTTTGTTAGGTCTGACTTTCTAAACCTTTAATAATTTCTATGCAGAGTTCTGTACAAGGCTTACATATATACGGTGTTTCACCAGCCTGTATCACAGGACCAACGACAGTCTCATCCTGCTTGCAGAAGTCACAGAATTTATCTTCCTTCGACGAGGAAACGCCACGCTTTAGTTTTCTTATCTTTAATGCCTCGCTCGGATTGGTCGTTTTAGATGGGATTATTTCGATCCGATCACTTTCAGATAATTCATTCTCCAGCCAGGTTGTATATGTTTGTTTTCCATCCTCAGTCCGAGGTGACATCCCATTTGCCATTATGAATGGTATTCCGCCATCATGACTTGAAGTAGAAACAGAAATACTCAGATGCTCCAACTCAGTTGGACCAACTGTAGCTATGAGCTTGCCATTTACGATTACATCATAGAGCATGATTGAGGCCTAATTTGTTATTAAGGGGAACAATGTTTCCTTGTAATTCTTATACATATACGGACTATA
>JAUXFA010000100.1 GCA_030620285.1 Piscirickettsiaceae bacterium | reverse complement strand
GGTGCTGATTTAATGCATGAAAAATAGTTTAAAAACACCTTAACGCTTTCTTTCATCTCATTATTCGCTATCATGACGATTTTTCTTGTTTACGATAACATAATGAGTAATAACACATCTTCTACTAGCTTCAACCAAGGTTTGTGTGAGTTTTTAGATAAATCACCGACCCCTTTTCATGCTGTAAACAGCATGAGTGAACAGTTGGCACAACATGATTTTATCGCTTTAAATGAGTTAGACACATGGGGCTCATTAGATGCGGGTCGCTATTATGTCACCCGTAATGATTCCTCAATTATTGCCTTTACATTACCCGATACTGGTGTGGCGGAGACTGGCTTTCATATGGTCGGAGCTCATACCGACAGTCCATGTTTGCAAGTCAAACCACAGCCTGAAAAGACCAAACATAACCTACTGCAGCTTGGTGTTGAAGTATACGGTGGCGCCTTACTGAACCCATGGTTTGATCGTGATTTATCAATGGCAGGGCGTATAAGTTACGTTGACTCACAGCAACAGTTAAATCATCTGCTAATTGATTTTTCTAAAGCCGTAGCCGTCATTCCTAGTCTTGCTATCCATTTAGATCGTGACGCTAATAAAGATCGTACCATCAATGCTCAACAGCACTTGCCACCGATTTTAATGCAAGTTTTCGATGATGATAACAACGATTTTCGCGCGTTATTACTGGCGCAGGCTCAAAGCCAATATCCATCACTGGATATTGACCAGGTGCTGGACTATGACATTAGCCTATATGACACTCAAAAAGCAGCGCTAACAGGTTTAAATGATGACTTTATTAGTAGTGCACGTTTAGACAACCTGCTGAGCTGTTACGTAGCATTAGATGCTTTAATTAATAGTAATGATGCAAAAGCAAATCTATTAATCTGCAGTGACCATGAAGAAGTTGGCAGTGTTTCAACATCGGGCGCCCAAGGCTCCTTTTTAGAATCTGTACTATCGCGTTTATCTCCAGAACCAGAGCAGAATCAACGAATGTTGCAACGTTCAATATTCATTTCAGCAGATAACGCCCATGCGATCCACCCTAATTATTCGGACAAACATGATGCTGAACATGGTCCTAAATTAAATCATGGCCCAGTTATCAAAACCAATGCCAACCAGCGTTATGCCACTAATAGCGAAACCAGCGCTTATTTTAGGCAGTTATGCCAACAAGTAGATGTGCCCGTTCAAGACTTTGTCGTTCGCACGGATATGGGCTGCGGCAGCACCATCGGCCCGATGACATCGAGTGCCTTAGGCGTCAAAACAATCGATATCGGTGTGCCCACATTTGCCATGCATTCCATTCGTGAGCTTGCAGGTAGCCAAGATGCATTTATGCTGAACAAAATACTGATACACTTTTTTAATTAATCTTAAACTTAAGGAAAACAACATGGCTGAAACAGTAGAAGAATTAACGGTTGAATATATGGAAGGCGATGAAATAACCGTCAAAGAACTGGATAAAATTGTCTTAACCAAAGGGGCTTGGGCAACCTTACTATTCCGTTACCAAGATCTCGATCGTAAAACCGGTGAGTTTGGTGCTGATAAATATACTATTCGTCGTTATCAAAAACGCAATGGTGAATATAGCCAACGTTCAAAATTCAATATTTCAAGTAAAGATCAAGCAACAAAAATAGTTGATGCGTTAACAACTTGGATTAGATAAAGAAAGTTAAATGAATAAAAGTCTGATAACTAATCTGATTGCTGCGGGTCTTGTTGTAACAGGATTGATGGTTGAAACACCCTTTCAGCAACCAATACTGGCAACGGGTTTATTTGCACTAGCCGGTGGTGTAACTAACTGGCTAGCCATTCATATGCTATTTGAAAAGGTGCCGGGGCTTTATGGATCAGGCGTTATTAGCGCTCGTTTTGAAGACTTTAAATTAGGCATTTATAACTTAGTGATGGATCAATTTTTTAGCCAACAAAATCTTGATCGTTTCGTGGCAGAAATGGTAACAGAAGATGCAGATCATTTATTAGATTTTACCGATGTCATTGACGAAACTGACTTAAGCCCATCTTTTGATGGCTTGACCACAGTGATTATGGAATCATCATTTGGCAGTATGCTGGGAATGTTTGGCGGTGCCGTAGCAATAGAACCATTAAAAGAGCCCTTCATTATTAAAATGAAACAATCTTTAAATGATATTGCCCATAGCGAATCATTTCAAATCAGTATGCGCAATAAGCTATCAAGCACACCCGTAAGTAGTGATATTCATCAGCAAATAGAGCATGTGGTGCAATCTAGGCTCGAGGAATTAACACCTCTTATGGTGAAAGAGATTATTCAAACCATGATCCGACAACATTTAGGTTGGCTTGTGGTCTGGGGTGGGGTATTTGGTGGGTTGATTGGATTAATAACCAGTCAACTCTCGCTGGGTTTATGGCTACATTAGCCCAAGAATGACTACAGCTGAAAAAATAGAACTCACATTAATAGCCCTAGTGGGACTTATCTGTTGGCTGATAGCATCAAAAGTACCAACGCAGTTAACATTAAGTAATTTGTTTTTCGCTTTATCAGCACTACTTTTATTACAAAGTCTTATTAGGGATCTATGGCTATTGACTCGGCTTAAGCATAGCAAGGATTCTAGCGATATTACAAAGGCTCAATGCCTCTGTGTTGAATCAACTATCGGCATCATTGGAATAGCAATGGGGGCACTATTATTGAGTGCAGGGGTTTTCATAACAATTAATATCGCTGAATGGTTATGGACCACTTTAGTCCTTATTATTCTTATTTTCGGATTATTGATAAAAGATTATGTTTTGCAGTGGAATCCTTGGCGAGTCAGACGAGAAAAAGATCACATTAACATCATTGTGAAATGGAAATCATGAATACCAACAACAAAATTTATGCATTTGAAATACTTTGGTTAATCATTTTTATAGCTGTATTTGTATGGTCAGCAATCAACCCAAAAGACTATTACACCTGGGCATTGGAAGTTGTGCCGGCAGTGGTTGGCTTAGGAGTAATAGCGGCAACATACCGATCATTTAAATTAACAACACTGGTCTATGTCCTGATATTAATACACTGTGTTATTTTGATGATTGGAGGCCATTACACCTATGCAGAAGTGCCTTTATTTAATGATTTATTTGGCGCCTCTCGTAATAATTACGATAAAGTAGGACACTTTGCTCAGGGGTTTATTCCGGCATTGATCACTCGTGAAATCATCTTAAGGAAAAGCATCATTAAGGGTGTTCGTTGGCAGCCATTTTTTATCATTTGTTTTTGCCTAGCTTTTAGTGCGTTCTACGAATTAATCGAATGGTGGGTTGCTTTGCTCTCAGATGAAGCCGCCGAATCATTCCTTGGCACTCAAGGTTATGTTTGGGACACCCAATCAGATATGGGCTTTGCATTATTAGGTGCTATTGTGAGTTTACTGAGTTTAAGAAAAACACATAATCGACAACTTGCAAAAATATCAATATGAACCCTGTCATTCAACAGCAAATAACAGGCTGTGCAATAGCAAGTTCAGCTGCTATTGCCGGTGTTTCGTATAATAAAGCCAAGACTATTGCTAACAGCATCGGTATCTTTGCTGAAGATCCTGCTTTATGGTCAAAAACAGATTACATTCGCAAGTTACTCAAAAAGATTAACATCGCAACAGCTGATCACCAAACCGATTTTACCTCATGGGATGAACTGCCCGATTGTGCATTACTGGCCATTAAATGGCAGCTTATAAATAACACACCTTACTGGCATTGGGTGGTCTTTGTTCGAGAAGATGAGCGGCATTATGTGTTGGATTCTAAGAAAGATCTAAAGACGAATAAACGAACAGACTTTGGGCGGATAAAACCAAAATGGTTTATTGCCATCAATCTATAGCATTGCATCATGAATAATGATTGCCCTTTGTGTCATAACGATAGCACTGACTTTTATCGTGGCCATAATGGGCCTTATCATCAATGTAAGCAGTGTAAAGGTGTGTTTCTTGATAAAACCTATCGAACAGATAAACAAACTGAGAAATCACGTTACTTAAACCATAATAATGATGTTGATGACAAGGGCTATCAACAATTTGTATCACCAATAACATCAGCTGTTATCAAGCAGCAAACAAAGCAACAACAGGGCCTCGATTTTGGTGCTGGGCCTGGACCAGTGATTGCTAAACTATTAAGTGATAATCAATTCAATATTGAATTGTATGACCCTTTTTTCCACAATAACCCTAAGCTACTTGAGAAAACATATGACTTTATTGTCTGTTGTGAGGTGATGGAACATTTTTATCAACCCGATAAAGAGTTTGAATTACTCAAAGGCTTACTTAAAGACAATAGTCGGCTTTACTGTATGACAGATATGTACCATGAGGATATTGATTTTCATAAATGGTATTACAAAAATGATGCAACTCATGTGTTCTTTTATCACCCACAATCACTTGATTATATAAAACAAAAACTGGGCTTTTCAGATCTAACTATTGACGGCAGGTTGATAATTTTTTCAAATTAATTTAACAAAATAAACGATTGGTTTATTTAGAAATGAGATTACGCGCGTCCTGATCTTGTCGAAGGATTGACGATTTGACAGGCTCAGGGCGAACGGGTTGTCTGATGACATTAAAAAGTTTCAAATTGTTTTTTAATTTGATCTCGCTCACTTGCGGGTAGAGAAATAGTCACCATAACGCGATCAGTAAATTGCTGATCAATAATTTGTCCATGACATTTGTTTAGTTGATATTCCAACGATTGCAATTGAGAATAATCAATTTCCAAGGTGAATGTTGCCATTTCAACCCAAGGAGTTAATGAAGCTTGTGCAATGGCTAATTTTGCAGCAGTGCCATAAGCTCGGGCCAATCCGCCGGTACCGAGTTTGACACCACCAAAATAACGGATCACCCCGACAACAACATTAATAATATTGTCGCCACCTAACGGCGCTAGAATAGGCCGGCCAGCAGTACCAGAAGGTTCACCTGCATCATTACAACGTTCATTAATAAAACCGTCATTTTGTCTAATACGCCAAGCAAAAGCCAGATGATTTGCATTGCTATGCTGATTGGCTAATTGTCGCAACTGTTGTAATGCTTGTTGCTCATTAGCACAAGGCATGACAGCCCCAATAAACTGAGATTTTTTTATCTCATATTCAGCTTGGGCTGGGGATACAATGATAAATTTATTTTCTGACACAGCCATGCAGGCATTATATCAACAACAGCAGCTGAACTTTCTGTTGCCAGAATTGACTTATTAGCAATTAATAATATTATAGTCTTACTTTTTAGTCTTCGAGGCCAATCTCATGTCTTACAATACCATCGCCAAAACATTACTATTAGCAGTCTTTGCTTTACTTATCGGTTGTTCATCACCTGATGTCTCAGCTTTAAATGAAGTCACTGCAATAGAAGC
>JAUXFA010000175.1 GCA_030620285.1 Piscirickettsiaceae bacterium | reverse complement strand
GGCTTTTGTTGATCCACCAATTATCATTGCGCCTTCACCGTATTCACCGCCGATGCCAAAACCGACTTTAATGACACTAGGGAAGACCAGAACACCTTTGCTTCTTTTTAAGAATTCATTTCCTCCGGCGATATCTTTGCGAAAACGTTTTAAGGTTTCAACGACACCAATATCGATTTCAGTCGCGGAAGCGGCATTTACCGAAGCGCTAAATGACAAACTAAAGCTAGTGAGAAGAACAGCAAAAAAAGTGATTAATGAATAGCGTGTGATGGACATGATGATTCCCTTATTCAAGTTGATAAGCGATACGTTAGCACGGAGTGATATTTGAAAGAAAGAATTGATCGACAAAAATGGCCAGATAAATTATCTGACCATTTTTTCTTTATATTATTTAACACCTTGGCTAGTCAGGTATTCTTCATAAGACCCTTTGAAGTCAACAATACCATCTGCGGTCATATCAAAAATACGTGTGGCTAATGATGATACAAATTCACGGTCGTGGCTGACGAAGAATAAAGTACCTTCATATTGTTCTAGCGCCATATTCAATGATTCGATTGATTCCATATCCATATGATTCGTTGGCTCATCCATAATTAGGATATTGGGTTTTTGCAGAATTAATTTACCAAACATCATTCGGCCTTTTTCACCACCGGATAATATGCTGGCCTTTTTATCGATTGAATGACCCGAAAATAATAAACGGCCTAAGGTGCCTCGAATGATTTGTTCATCATCTTCAGTTGAGCCCCACTGTGACATCCATTCAAATAAATCCAGATCATTTTCAAAGAAGTTTTCATGATCTTGAGCGTAATAACCAATATTGGCATTTTCAGACCATTTAACTGCGCCATCCTTAGGTGGTAGATCATTAGCCAGTGTTTTGGCTAAAGTTGATTTACCAATACCATTGGGGCCGATAATGGCGATCCGTTCGCCAACTTCAGCCATAAATTTGAAGTTTTCAAATAATGGATCTTCTTTGTCATAGCTTTGACTAATGCTTTGTACTTCTACTGCATTTCGGAATAGTTTCTTTTCCTGAATGAAGCGAATGTATGGATTAACACGACTAGAAGGTTTGATATCATCTAGCTCAATCTTTTCAATTTGTTTGGCGCGAGAAGTCGCTTGTCTCGCTTTAGAAGCATTAGCTGAGAAGCGGCGTACGAAATCTTGTAGTTCAATAATCTGTGCTTTTTTCTTAGCATTATCAGATAATTGACGAGCGCGTGCTTGAGTCGATGCCAACATATAATCGTCATAATTACCTGGGTACACACGTAATTCACCGAAGTCCATATCAGCCATATGGGTGCAAACACTATTTAAAAAATGGCGATCATGCGAGATGATAATCATGGTGCTATTGCGTTGATTAATGACATCTTCTAGCCAGCGAATAGTCACAATATCCAAATGGTTAGTCGGTTCATCTAATAGCAAGATATCTGGGTCAGCAAACAATACCTGAGTCAGTAAAATACGCAATTTCCAACCAGGTGCAATTTCACTCATTGGACCATAATGTTGCTCAGTTGGGATGCCGACACCTAATAGTAATTCACCAGCACGTGATTCAGCTGTATAGCCATCCATTTCAGCATATTGACCTTCAAGTTCTGCAACTTTCAGCCCATCTTCTTCTGACATTTCAGCTAGGCTGTAAATACGGTCACGCTCTTTATGAACTTCCCATAATTTAGGATCACCCATAATAACGACATCAATAACCCGCTGATCTTCATAAGCGAATTGGTCTTGTTTTAATACCGCAAAGCTTTCATTAACATCAAGGCTGACATTACCTGAAGTTGGCTCCAATTCGCCTGATAGAATCTTCATGAAGGTCGATTTACCACAGCCATTGGCTCCAATAAGACCATAGCGATTGCCTCCGCCAAATTTGACTGAGACGTTTTCAAATAAGGGCTTGGCCCCGAATTGCATTGTGATGTTTGCAGTAGTAAGCAAGATCGTGTTCCTGTTGTATGGGAGTTTAAAAAAACTCGCCATTATACATGGTCTTATCTTTTTTCGATAAGTTCTATTTTGGCTTTGCGAGGCAGTTTCTTAATGGCGGCTTCGCGTTTAGATGCACTACTGCGATCTGGGTGAGGTTCTTGGAAGACTATTTGTTTGGCAGAGCTAGTATGAAAAAAGCGGGCGCCGCCCTGTTTTGATTGATGTTCAGAAAAACGACGTTCAATATCAGTTGTGATGCCGGTATAAAAATGGCCGTTTTCTGCTTCTATAATGTAAACAAACCAATCATTACTTTTTGTCATTAAAATCGATTGCTACTGAGTTAATGCAATAGCGTAATCCAGTGGGTGCAGGGCCATCGTCAAATACATGACCTAAATGGGCATCACAATGCTGGCACCGAGCTTCAGTGCGATCCATGCCAAGACTTTGATCACTATGATGGCTGATAACACCGTGTTCGTTTTGAGATGAAAAACTTGGCCAGCCGCAACCCGAATCAAACTTTGCACCAGATGAAAATAGCGGCTCCCCACAGCAAATACAGTGGTAAAGACCATTATCATGATGGTCAGCATATTTACCTGAAAAAGCGGGTTCTGTTCCAGCCTGGCGTGTTACTCGATATTGCTCGGCATCAAGTTGTTCACGCCATTGCGCATCTGTTTTCACTAGCTTTGTTGTCATAATTAATACTATCCAAAAAGGCTTGACTCAAGAGTAGGCGTGTAATGAATGTTTGTCAAAAAGTAACTTAAAGATAAGTTTGTTGTTTGACTAGGTGTCGCATATGTATAAATTGCACAGTTGCTGTTGTCCACGTGGCAATAGCGATAGACCACCACACACCGTAAATACCCGTTCCCAGAATACTGAGAGCAATGGTGATAAATGTTAGAGGTAATAATAGCTGTCGTACAATATTAAAGTACATGGGAATAATAGGCATTTTCATACCTTGTAAGACAGCACCGGCGACAAAGGAAATAACATAGGCGGGTAATACAATGGCTTCAACACGTAAATAACCTGTCCCGATTTCAATTACTGCTGCGTTATCGGTAAATAATGAAATAAGTGGTTGAGCAAAGATAAATATGGCAACACCACTGATTAGCATGATGGAGGTGCCGATACTGATTGAATCAAGTGCGACTTTTTCCATGCGATGATAGTGCTTGGCACCAAAATTAACGCTAACTATTGAAAGCACTGCGATATTAAGACCGACAGTAGGCAGTAATACCAGTTGTTCTATACGCAATGCGATGCCTAATCCTGCAATGGCATTTTCACCAAATCGAGCAACAGCAGAGGTGATAATTACTGAACCAAGAGCGATCAAAAACATATTAGTACTAGCCGGAAGTGATTGTTTAAGCAGTGCATTGAAGTGCAGCCAGTTAGGAATTAAATTGGCTAAGCTAATGCTTTTTCCAAGTTTGCTTTGTCGTACTTTCATCGTTAAATAAACTGCGGTGCCAAGTTGGGTTATTGCCGTTGCAGCAGCCAAACCATATATTCCCCAGCCAAAGCCAAACATCAACAATGGATCAAGTACGATATTGGCTAAAAAAGCGACGATTAAACTATTTCGGAAACTGGTGGTGTCGCCCAATGAATTCAATATTCCGTTAGCGGCCATACCATGAGATAGAAAACCGAGGGTAGGTAATATGATGGTGAGGTAAGCAATAGCATCATTGATATAGCTCCCTTCGGCTCCCATCATGGTGAATAATGCGGGTGCTGATACCAATATCAATAGTCCCGTTATTAATGCTACTACCCAAGCGAAAGAGATGGCATGTCCTGCTATTTTCTCGGCCTCCTCTTGCTTTCCTGCTCCACGAGCATTACCTACTAGGGCATTAGTACCTTGACCAACACCAATTGATACCGCTAAACCCATAAAATAAATGGGTGCAGCAAGTGAAATTCCAGCCAATGCAGTTGAG
>JAUXFA010000050.1 GCA_030620285.1 Piscirickettsiaceae bacterium | reverse complement strand
GTGGCAAAAGCTTATTATGATCGCCGTGAATCCTTAGGCTTTCCGATGGCTAGCAAGAAGGAGCGGCTACTATGAGTGATACACGCGATTTACTGATTGAGCTGGGGACCGAAGAATTACCACCCAAAGCACTAAAAAAATTAATCCAGACATTTGAAGCTGGAATTCAACAAGGTTTAGAAAAAGCCGAACTTAATTTTAGTTCAATTCGGTCTTATGCTGCGCCACGTCGCATGGCGGTGGTAGTAAATGATTTACAAGTTCGTCAACAAGATCGTCAAGTAGAACGACGAGGCCCAGCGGTTACCGCAGCATTTGATAGTGATGGCAATCCAACCAAAGCAGTGCAGGGGTTTGCTCGATCGTGTGGGGTTGAAGTTGATGCTCTTGACAAGATGGAAACAGATAAAGGTGCTTGGTTAGTCTTTAAACAGCATCAAAAAGGTGCCGAAACCAGTGACTTGATAGCAGATATTTTACAGAAGTCACTACAAGCATTACCGATCCCGAAACGGATGCGTTGGGGTGATTTGCCGGGTGAGTTTGTCCGTCCCGTGCATTGGTTGGTATTGTTATTTGGTGATGATGTGATTCCACTTGATTTATTGGGTGTGACATCAGGTCGCGAAAGTCGGGGCCACCGTTTCCATAGTCCGAAAGCAATTCGAATTGAATCAGCACAAAGCTATGTTACTCAATTGGAAACACGCCATGTACTGGTTGATATGGCAGTACGCCATGAGACTATCCACAATCAAATACTTGAGTTAGCAGCAAAATTGGGCGGTGAAGCGGTATTAAATGAAGACCTGCTAGATGAAGTGACGGGCTTGGTCGAATGGCCGGTGGCATTATCTGGATCATATGATAAACGGTTTCTTGAGTTGCCAGCAGAAGCGTTGATTTCATCGATGGAAGAGCATCAAAAATATTTTGCGATACAAAATAAGTCTGGCGAATTACTGCCGTATTTCATCACTATTTGTAATATTGAAAGTCGCGATCCCGCTCAAGTTGTTGCCGGTAACGAACGAGTTATCTTGCCACGACTGAGTGACTCAGCATTCTTCTGGGACACAGATCGTAAACAGCCATTGGCCGACCGTCAGGATAAATTAAAGACAATTGTATTCCAAAATAAGTTAGGGTCGGTTTACGATAAATCTGCACGTGTTGCTAAATTAGCTGCTGTGATTGCTGATCAAATTGGTGGTGACTCTGCATTGGCAGAGCGGGCGGCCTTATTAGCCAAGTGTGATTTGGTTACTGAAATGGTGGGTGAATTCCCTGATTTGCAAGGCATTATGGGCCGCTATTATGCGCGCTTAGATGGTGAGCAGAATGAGGTTGCAGAAGCAGTATATGAACAATATCTACCCCGTTTTTCTGGCGATGCATTAGCCCAAACAAAAATAGGCCAAGCAGTTAGTTTGGCTGAAAAACTAGATACCTTAGTAGGTCTATTCGGCATCGGTCAGCCACCCACTGGGGTGAAAGATCCCTTTGCTTTACGACGTGCGGCATTGGGTGTATTGCGTATTGTGATTGAGAATAAATTGGATCTTGATTTAACTGATTTACTTCAGCAAGCACAACAAGGTTTTGATGGCATACTAACTGAGCAGGATGTGACATCACAGCTAGTGGGCTATTTCTTTGACCGATTGAAAGGGTATGCGCTTGACCAAGGCTATCATGCCGATGTCTTTGAAGCGGTACTCTCTGTGCAACCTACAAGACCACTTGATTTTATGCAGCGATTGAATGCAGTAGCTGAATTCCGTCAGTTAGAACAAGCAAAATCATTAGCCGCAGGTAATAAACGTATTGCCAATATCTTGCGTAAAAATGATGTTGAAGGTAAAGCTGGAGCTATCAATAAAGCATTATTACAAGAAGCTGCTGAGCAGGCTTTGGCAGATAAATTAGCAGAAGTAACGAATATTGTTCAGCCATTAATGAATGCTGCGGACTACACCGCAGTATTACGCTGTTTAGCGGATATGAGAGAAACAGTTGATGGTTTCTTTGATCACGTGATGGTGATGGCAGATAATGAAGCGGTAAGAAATAACCGCTTAGCATTGTTGAACCAAATACGCGCCTTATTTTTAGGTGTGGCTGATATTTCCTTGTTACAGGAATAAAGGTGAACTAAATGTCGCTCATTATTCTAGACAGAGATGGTGTGATTAATCATGATTCAGATGACTTTATTAAGTCACCAGCAGAGTGGGAGCCGATAGAAGGCAGTTTGGAAGCCATTACCCAACTTAATCATGCAGGATATCGTGTGGTGGTGATTACTAATCAATCGGGCATTGCTCGCGGCCTATTTGATGTCGATACATTGACTCGAATTCACAGCAAAATGCGTCGGATGTTGGCTCAGGTCGGCGGCAAGTTAGAAGCGATACTTTACTGTCCGCACGGCCCAGATGATGAGTGTAGTTGTCGCAAGCCACAAGATGGTGCTTTTGCCGAATTAGCACATCGCTTACGCATCAAATTAGATGGGGTACCAGCTGTGGGCGATTCATTAAGAGATATTCAGGCAGCCCAAACGGCTGGTGCAATTCCTATTCTGGTGAGAACAGGTAAAGGTAAACAGACTTTGGCTGATGGGATTCCGGAAGGTGTTGACGTTTATGATGACTTGGCAGCGGCGGTCGCAGCATTATTAGAACCAAGCAAGTAATGTTATTTGTACGCTCATTGATCTTCGCCAGTCTGCATATCGTTACGGCAATTGTATTTTCTATTATTGCGATATTGGTATGGCCATTACCATTTAAATTACGTTATAAAATTATTAGCCAATGGGCAATATCAAACTTATGGCTGTTGGAAAAGATCTGCGGTATTCGTTATCAGATAGAAGGTGCAGAGAATATTACGGATCAAGCGTGTGTGATTATGTGCAAACATCAATCATCGTGGGAAACATTAGCATTACAGAAAATATTCCCGCCGCAAGCATGGGTATTAAAACGGGAATTATTATGGATCCCTTTCTTTGGTTGGGGTTTAGCAGCATTAAAACCGATTGCGATTGATCGAAATGCCGGGAGAAAAGCGTTAACACAAGTAATTGAGCAGGGCCGACAACGTTTATCATCTGGTATTTGGGTAGTGATATTTCCAGAAGGTACTCGTATCCCTTGTGGACAGATGGGGAAATTCGGAATTGGTGGCACACGTCTTGCTGTTGAAACAGGTGTGCCTGTAGTGCCTGTAGCACATGATGCAGGTAAAGTCTGGCCTCGCCATGGCTTTATTAAGTATCCGGGCGTGATTAATTTGGTAATAGGCGCTAAGATAGAGACACATAATAAAAAAGCAACAGATGTAAATAAGGAAGTTTACCTGTGGATAGAAGATCAAATGACCCGTTTAGAAGGTAGCCGACCGATGATAGCATCAGTGAAAGGGGATAAACATAGTGGCAAGAGCTGAGAGTATCCTGCGGCTGTTATTGGTTGATGATTCGCTTACAGAAGCGGACAGCATCACCAATACACTACGAAGTACGGGCCATGCAGTAAGAGCGTCAAGGTTAGATAATCTACCAGAAATAGAACAAGCTCTGACAGGCCAATCATGGGATCTGATTCTTTGCCGTGACTCTTTTTCGGCAGTTTCGCCACGAGAATTAGTGAATACAGTGCAGCGACTAGGCAAAGATTTGCCGTGTATTGTCTTAAGTTCGGGCCAAGAGAATATTGAAGAGTTGTACAGTGTCGGCGTACAAGATGTGGTGGTGATGCACGATGCGCAACGCTTACAATTTGCCGTTGAACGTGAATTGCAAAATTTATTTATGCGCCGTTTATGTCGTCGAAATGAGCGAGCCTTGCGTGAGAGCGAAAAACGTTCTCGTTTATTACTTGAAAGTTCTCGAGATGCGGTTGCCTACATGCATGAGGGCATGCATATCTACGTTAACCGCGCTTATATAGCATTGTTTGGTTACGAAGAAGTAGAAGATATTGATGGTTTGCCATTCTTGGATATGGTCACCATTGAAGATCACGCTAAATTCAAATCTGTATTTAGAAAATTTTCTGAAAATGTAGAAGCCAAACCACAGACGGTATCAGTGCAGTGTGTAAGAGCAGATGGCAGTGGTTTTAAAGCCAATATAGAGTTTAGCCATGCCAAAGTAGAAGATGAAAATTGTACCCAAGTTGTTATCCGAGATAATGATGAAAGAGAGGATGTTTCGGATGGTCAATTACAATTATTGCGTGATCATGATTTTTTAACCGGCCTTTATAGTCGATCTCGCTTCGTAGACGAGCTTGAAGTAGTGGCAGGTAAAGCAGGGGAAGGCCAAGGAGATTCGGCTTTGCTTTATATTGTCATCGATGATTTTCTGAGTATAAAAGATAAATTTGGTTTAGGCGCAAGCGATATAGTGCTAAAAGAGTTAGCTGAAATGTTGCGTAAACAGACGGCTGAAAAAGATATCATTGCACGTTACTCAGATCAGGTTTTCACAGTAATAATTGCCAGCGATGATGATGAACTAGTGCAATCGCGTGCCGAAATATATCGTCAGATTATTGATAGCTATGTTTCTCAGACTAATGAGATAGATTTAAAATGTAGTATTGGTATAAGCCGAATATCAGAAAAATTATCCTCAGCACAAGCCATATTGGATAATGCGGATCATGCCTGCATGCAGGCTCAGCGTGCTGGTGGCAATCAAGCAGCTCGATACCAAGCAGATATATCGGAAAAAAATATACCGAATAAAGATGTGACCGATGCTTGGCAGAAACGACTTCAAGAAGCAATTCATTACGAAGGATTTTGTTTGTATTATCAGCCTATTGTCAGTCTGCATGGCGAAGAACAAGAGTTATATGAAACATTGCTCCGCATGAAAGATGACGATGGCGAAACATTGTTGACACCGGATGTCTTTATGGCTCCGGCAGAGCAATGCGGTTTGATGAATGAGATTGATGAATGGGTTATTACGCATGCCTTAAGCGCACTGGCAGAATATCAAAAAACACACCCTAAAACCCGATTTTTTCTTAAACTATCCAAACAAACCTTGGGTAAATCTGAGTTTATTGATTGGCTCTGTACATCGTTAAACGAGCATAATATAGAGGGATCTTCACTGGTATTTGAAATAAGTGAAACAGACGCGGTTGAAAATATTGAAGCGGCTAAATCAACTATTTCTAAATTGAAAAATATCGGCTGTGAATTTGGTTTAGAACATTTTGGTTCGGGCTTGGACTTCTCGCAAAGCTTAGAAGTTTTAGATGTGGATTATCTGAAAATTAATGGTGCATTTGTCCAAAATATGGCTAAAGATGCAGAGAATCAAGCTGCGGTCAAAGCGATTATAGAAATGACTAAACAAGCCGGAAAAAGTAGTATTGCCGAGTTTGTATCTGACGCTAATAGTTTGGCATTATTGTGGCGTTTGGGTGTTGATTATGCTCAAGGTTATTATATCCATGAGCCATCAGATAAGCTCGATTATAATTTTGAAGACGATGATTTGTAATACTGCTATTTAGCAGCTGATGATACAAGCTGCTGAACAATTTTCGCTTCAATATCGTTATGTAAACTTTCCGATGATTGTTTATTATTCTCATGAACAATGGAGCTACAGATAGGCTCATTTGTTTTAATGAGAGTATTTTCTTGTGGAATATCATGACATTCCTTAGGCCATAACATCTCTTTCGGAATTCTATAGTCAGTATCGGCAAAATGATAACGTAAAGAAGCTTTATTGTTAGCCAGTTGGAGCTTTCCTTTCGGTAAGATTCCTTGACATGCATTGATGTGATGCTGCAACAATCCGTTACTTTTATCGATTAATTCTGCGGATGCGCTTGGACGGGGATTAACTTCTAAGATCATAATTTCAGCGTGATTTGAAATTATAAAATCGAGGCTGTTCAGGCCCACTAAGCCTGTTGCTTTGCTAATTTTGTTAATGGATTGATTCAAATAGTGTTGATGAGCATGGGCAATATTCCAAGGTGTTTCAATTGCCACTAAACGAAAAGGTGATTGTTTATTGCCAGCAATAATTTGCTTGTTAATACTGACAAGTTGAGCATGTTGGCCATTCGCTAAAAAAAGCACGGAACCACTGCTGCCTTCAACATGTTTTTGAAAGTAATGATCACTTGCTGATGGGAGCGAATTTAGTGCGTGTATATGATCTCCACCAAGCCCAGTAGCAGATTTTACTAACCATCCATCATTAACTTCAGGTGGTTTAAATTGAGTGCTGGGGAAAGCTAAATGCAATTGATTTAATAGGCCAAAGAATGATGAAGGCGTTTTAATTATTTTAATCGTATTTGCTGAATTACCAACAAGCTGGATATGTGAAGGTAGTTTATTTAGTAAGGGATAATGTTTTTCGATGCCACTACCACAGATTAATGTACAGGCTTCACCCTGGGTTAAGTCTAAAAAAATACTTAGGATAGTATCGTGATGTAGTTGAGACAGTGCTGGAATTTGTAACCATCGATCTGCTACTGAAATAGTGTCTAGGTCACCAAAAAAGTCAGCCACCCAAACAGGATAAGTTGCTTGGGCGGCTGATTGAGCTAAGAATCGAGCACTTTGTGCAAAGATCAGGATAGGTTTACGCTGATCTTGCATAATGGTAGTGTTTAATTAAACGAGTTTACGAGCACCATCAAAGGCATCACGGAAATCTAAGTAAACCGTTTTATCAGTAAGCGTTTCTTCTAACATGGCTTGTTGAAGTTTGTATTTCACATCTCCAACGGCAAGTGCACCGATGCCGACAGCATCTTTAGCATTGCTGGCATGCGTTAATGGGACACCAAAGTCCATAATACCGATACCTTCAATGCCTAGTGGAGGGACAGCATTAACATCTCCTGCAACTTTCAGGTTTTTAGCATCTGCTAGCACCGAGGCATCTAATACTTGAATACCGGCTTTAGCAGCACAGAAGATAATATCAGCATTGGAGACTAAGCGAGCCTTATCTGCATCTGATGCTGCTGTTGTTGCATGTAAATCAACACCATAACGGCGTTTAGCCTCGGCAGCATATTCCAAAGCTGTATCAATAGAGAAGTGATCAACAATAGTGGTGTCTGCGCCGTGTTCTGCTGCGATAACGGCTGTTGCTAAACCGACAGGGCCTGTGCCACCAAATACAATAGCGCGTGAGCCTGTTAAGTCTTGATTAAAATTTTTCTTCAATTCACTTTCTACGCAAGCAACAAGTGCAGCAGCCGTTGTAAAGGCGCCACTTGGGTCGGCAAATACAGAAATTTCAAAAGGGGGCACCATTGCTTTTTTTGCGGCATCTAACATATCCATAGCTAAGCCGATATCGCGACCACCGATGAATAATCCGGTTTTTTTCACGCCGGTAGGACCTCGTGAAAAAATAGCATCTTGTGTTAAGCCAGCGACCTCTTCCAGTTTGACATTTTCATAAGGAATAACAACATCATAACCAGCATCAACCGCCATATTGATATCAAAGGGACTGTTATGTTTCATTGGG
>JAUXFA010000086.1 GCA_030620285.1 Piscirickettsiaceae bacterium | reverse complement strand
TCTAAACCTTCAACGATAAGTTGGGCTGGTTTCAACAGTCGATTAATGGTGAAATAAACCAATAAACATACCGCAAAAATACTCACGAATAACACACCAATAACGGCCTGTAGATTATTCCACGCTCGTGCTGTTTCAATATGTGAATTTAATGTAATAACGATAGAGCCGTAAGCAAGCGCATTAAATGAGATATCTTTTTTAACGTCAAACTCAGGATTAAAAAATTGCTTATACAATGTGTCAAACCAAGTGGGCCAAGTGGGTTCTTCAATAGTTTGATTGCACAGACTACGTTGCCGTTTTTGAGAATGAGATAGAAATTGAATGCATGAACCAGAAAGGGCAATAATATCTGGCCATAATTCAGTATTGGGAAATGTACTAGAAAAATCATGGCGGCTGAACATTTGTAGCAATTGAGCCTTCATTTGTTTTTCAATGCGATCGGCAGTGTAATTAGCTTCAGATATAGCTTGCTGATCCGTTTGATATAGCACATAAAAAGCACTAGCAGTTAAACAGATAACGGCTATCAATAATATGCGATAAAAAAGCTGTACTTTTAGGTTCATAAAAGTGGTTTTGGAGATAGGTATTGTTCATGTAGTCTATGGTTTAATAGATTATCAATAAAGACAAATCTACATCATAGGGAAAATTGCCCGAGATTATTAGCTTAATTTAGGGTTATGATTGCTATCGAATAGAGTCTGTAATGACTGCTGATTAAATTTAAGATAAAAGGAATGATTAATCGTTATGAGTGACAGACAACAACTTGATATTGCACGTGAGCACGCCTTGGCTTTGGAAAAAGTAGTTAACCAAGTGGTGGTCGGTCAACAAGCGGCGATTCGACTTATATTGATTGCCTTGCATGCCCGTGGACATGTTTTACTTGAAGGTGGCGTCGGGGTCGGTAAGACCACCTTACTCAGAGCATTTTCAAAAGCATTAGGAGGCGCTTTTGGCCGGATTGAAGGTAGTGTTGATTTAATGCCGAATGATCTGCTTTATAGTGCCTGGGTAGATGGTGATGGCAAACCTGTTATTGATCCAGGCCCTCTTATCGCTCATGGCGAAGATACAGCAGTATTTTTCTTTAATGAAATTAATCGTGCTCGGCCACAGGTACAATCTTTACTATTAAGAGCAATGGCTGAATATAGTGCAGATGCCTTTGGGCGGGAATTTACCTTTCCTCATATGGTGGTATTTGCTGATCGAAATGCAGTTGAAAAAGAAGAAACATTTGAGTTAAGTGCCGCAGCCAGGGACCGTTTTTTATTTGAAATCAGCATTGATCGACCTTCAGATTTAGCGATCAGACGTCAGCTAATTTTTGATCCTATTTTTCATAATGTCGATAGATTGCTAGAAAGTGTTTCTGAGCCATTATTAGATTATAAAGATCTAAATAATCTTGATAATGCTATCCAGAATGCAATATTCGTCTCTGAAGAAATTGAAAATTATGTGGTCAGATTGTGGGATGCCACCTGGGATCCTCATAAAGCAGGTATTGAACTGCCAGATATTTATATAGAAGATCTTGTTGTTGCTGGTGCCAGCGTGCGTGGCATGTCAGCATTAGTCCGAGCGGCAAGAGTAGCAGCATGGCTAGCTGGACGCGATCATGTCCTGCCGGATGACATTCATGTGGTGTTATTGCCATCGTTAAATCATCGGGTATTTTTATCACCAGTATACGAGAGTCGCCGTGAACAAATAATGCCGCTATTTGTACAGGCTTTACGCGATACGATCTCTACGCCGTAACTATTTTAACCACGGTACGGAGATATGAGTAATAACATGCTAGACGAGTTTAGTTATCGTTTCCCCAATAATGTATTTGGCCATATTCCTGGGGCTCATACTGGCTCATCGTTAGGGGCGGGCGATCGTTTTGCGGGTTTTGCGGATCTGTTTGATTATCCTGATCCACGACGTTTAGATATTCGGGCAAGTTTACGTAGTAATATGGCCGATGTAGGAAATCGTTGGTTAGTGAGGCGTTATCAACAGCGATCATCTATTACCTTATGGTTACTTGCCGATATGTCAAAATCAATGTCGATATCGAGTGTTAATCATGGCTATTTAGCTAATTTAGCTCAAATGATTGCTCATTCAGCAATTGGTTTAGGCGATCGTTTTGCGATGGCAGGTTTTGATTCAGATTGGCGTCAAGATATCTCCATTATGCCCACCACCCAGCGGAGTATGCCATCATTAGCGGCAGAGATGATTCGTAATGCTGAATCAGCATCAAGTCCGGGTGTGGAAGGTTTAATTGATGCCGCAAGTATCATTACCAGCTCACATGCCATTGTTTTTTTAGCATCGGATTTTTGTGTTGATATACGTGTAGTCGAAAGGGCACTGAGACAACTTTCTCAATTCACTGTCATTCCAATTGTATGGCAACACCATGATGTTGATTATTTCCCCTCTCATGCGGGTTGGACAGAAATGCGTGATTCGGAAACAGGCCAGCATCGAAGTGTGTGGATGCGACCCAGCATGAAAAAAAACTGGCAACAATCAATGACCAGTCATTTTGAACAATTATCAGCCTGTTTTATGCACCACAGAGTCAAACCTTTATTTGTTGATGGTGAGGTCACGGGTGAACAATTAACACGATATTTCGCAGGAATAAAACGAGCATGATTATTAGATTTTTAATAGCATTAATATTAGCCCTTTTCTGTACAACGATTATGGCAGATCAAGTTGCTAAAGTAAGTTTGGATCGTGCTTGGGGTTTATTAATTGGCGATGAACTGAAACTCCAAATTGAGTTGCCAGTAGATAGCGAGGATCTTGATCCTACATCGCTGCCACAAATAGATAAGCGCTATGGCACATGGTTATATTTAAAGGCATTAACAGCTACCGACAGCTCGCTATGGCTAAGCTATCAAATAGTGAATGTGCCTGCCGATACCATTGAAGTTTACACGCCGGCATTTAACGTTAGGAAATTAGATAACGAGTGGATAACCGTACCCGAAGTTGCATTTACTATTGGCACACTATTAACTGAACAAACTGGCGGTTCGGTCAATAATATTGCTATTAAAGCAGATCGAAAACCAACATTAATAGCGACAACCGAAACTGAGTTGAGATTAAAAATTGCAAGTTTGTTTGCCATTATTTTCGGCTTGATATTGCTGGCCTGGCATATTGGTTGGCGACCCAAAAATAGACGCCCGTTTGCCCAGGCCGTACATGAATTATCACGGTTGAAATGGTCTCGTTCCAAACAGCAAGCTCAGCCTTCTCGGATTTTACATGCCGCATTTAATAACACTTCTGGCACAGTAATTGTGCATAGTGAGTTAGTACAATTATTTTCTAAAGCACCGTGGTTACAATTGTTAGAGCAAGATATTGCACAATTTTATTTATTGTCAGCTAATCATTTCTTCAACCGTAATATTGAACAAGAGCCTGATTTTGATACAGTGATGAAATTGGCGAAGGCATGTCGGTCTAAGGAGAAACTGGCATGATAGACCTGCATTGGTCATTGCCACAATTATTGTTCTTATTACCCTTAGCAATTTTACCGTGGTTTAACCATAACCAAGAAAAAACAGTTGCATGGGTCGATTTTGTGCCGGTCGATCCACTCTCAAATACGATTGGATTTATGCTGAAACTATTGGCATCACTCGCCATTATTTCCTTACTTTTCGCACTATCTGGGCCCTATAAACCAGAACAAAAAATCGACAAAGTAGCGGCTGGTGCCGAGATAGTATTATTACTTGATCGTAGCCGTAGCATGGATGATGCCTTTGCGATAAAGGGCCAATTATTGATGAAAAGTGTGGCGAAAAGTGACAGTAAACGTCGAACCGCCCGTTCTTATTTGACGGAGTTTGTGAAAAAACGTCCAGATGATCGTTTTGGGTTTGTATTTTTCAGTTCAAGTGCTATTGATTTGTTGCCACTGACCTATAGTAAGGAGTCTATTCTTGCGACTATCAATGCCAGTGCTTTAGGCAAAGGTCTATCCGAAACAAATATGTCAAAAGCCTTATTAGAAGCCGCAAGTTTATATGAAGGACAAGCATATCGTGGTTCACGAATTGTACTGTTAGTATCAGATGGTGGACAGGAATTAGAGCCGGAAGATAAGGCTAAGATAGCGGCATTATATAAAGAACTAAATCTAAGTATTTATTGGATTTATATGCGCTCGACACAAGGCATGACCCTAGATGAGACGGAAAATGATAATTTTTTATGGACAGATACGCCAGAGCGGAAATTACATACTTATTTTAAATCACTTGATTTACCTTATCGCGCATTTGAAGTTGAATCGGTGAAAACCTTTTCAGAAGCGATAGATGAAATAGATCGCCAACAATATCAAACTTTGATTGTCGAGCAAACCCTGCCAAGGGAAGCCAAAGAAAAACCATTTTATTGGTTGGCGCTAGTGACATTGTTGCTATTGAGCTTGGCACAAATGTACACCGCATGGGGAGTGAGAGCAGCACATGAATAAACCCTTACAGATCAGTTATTGGATAGTGATTCTTATCGTGCTGTGCAGCGTATTAGCAGCAGCTCATGCAGGCTTTACTATTTGGCAACAAACTAGAATAAACGACTATATTGAACGTGATGACGATGGTGGCCAGCAACCGCCGGCACATTATAAGGCACTGTTTGCATATGCTTATAACCATGCCTCAAATGAACAGCCGCAACAAGCACTAGATTCATTAACACAATTGGTCGCCAAACCAGATATTAAGACAGATAGCAGTGTAAGAGCATCAAGTTATTTTAATCGTGGCAATATTCATCTACGCCAAGCACAGTCTATCGAAGTAGGCGAACTTAAGCGCATTCCCTTAATTGAATTAGCTAAACAAGATTATCGGACAGCATTACTTATTCAGCCTAACTTATGGGATGTTCGATACAACTTGGAAGTTGCGTTGAGGATGGTGCCTGAATTGCCCGATGAAGATGCCGTATTTGATCAACCTACAGTATCGAGCGAAAAGTCAGTTGAGTCGGTTGGTTTTCGCGTGGATCTTCCATGACACTGTCTTATCAAACGAGGATCATTGCCTCGGCTGCCGCTATGCTCGTCGTGCTATCTCTGGTGATGGCAGCATTATGGTTTCCCAAGATAGAGCGCACAGTTAAAGTAATGGATATCCTGTTTGTATTGGATATCACTCAAAGCATGGATGTACAAGATGTTGAAATAGATGGCAAGCTTGCAAGCCGTTTGCAGTGGGCAAAATACTTTACCAAGAAAACACTAGTCGATTTGCCTTGTGGAGCTCATGTGGGCTTGGCGGCATTTAGTGAATATCGGAGTTTGATTTTGATCAATCCAGTGGAGGTCTGCCAAAACTATCATGATCTGACTCAAATGATAGACAAGATAACGGGGCCAATGGCATGGGCACTTTCAAGTGAAGTCTCAAAAGCGGCATTTACGGCTATTGAACAAGCAAAACTAATGGAGCCGTCACCCAGTATTGTGTTTATAACGGATGGACATGAATCACCGCCGTTACATAAAACATTACATGCCAAATTTAAAGGAACAGCAGGGGAGGTTACTGGGATTTTTGTTGGTGTCGGCGGCGATGATTTATTGCCAATACCAAAACATGATCTTGAGGGTAATGATGTTGGTTTTTGGCAGGTCAATGAGGTATTGCACCAAGATGTTTACGCGTCTAGTCGTGGTGACCAAAGTGAACAAAATGTCAAAAAAGCAAAAACAGAACATATGTCATCACAAAAAAAAGCACATTTAACATCACTTGCAGCGATGATTGGCTTTGATTATATTGCCTCACCTACTCAATCTAAAAAGTTAGTCAGATCTATTGAGAATAGGGCTAAAACACGA
>JAUXFA010000181.1 GCA_030620285.1 Piscirickettsiaceae bacterium | reverse complement strand
CAATGCCAAAAAATTCATAAAACAAAAACAAGCTGGCAATGGCTAAAGGGGAATAGCCTAGCTGATGAAAATAAAGCACTATCAGCATTCGAATAGCGCCATCGGTGAGAGTGAATGCCCAATAACCACCGGTAATAACAGCATAATCTCGTAAATTATGACTGCTGATATTCACAATTACATATTCCGAGCAATCATATGGGCAATATCTATCATCCGATTGACGTAGCCCCACTCATTATCGTACCAAGCCAAAATTTTCACTTGTGTGTCATCAATAACCATAGTGGAAGGCGCATCAATAATGCTAGAGCGGCTGTCATTGATGTAATCAACAGAAACTAAAGGACGTGTTTCATAGCCAAGAATACCACCCATCCAGCCTTTTGATGCTGATTGTAACAAGGCGTTAACCTCATCAGTGTCTGTTTTTCTAGAGGACTCAAATACAAAGTCGGTGATGGATCCATTTAATAATGGTACCCGTACTGCAAGACCGTTTAATTTGCCTTCTAACTCAGGAAATATTGTTGTGATCGCTTTTGCTGAACCGGTGGTAGTAGGAATAAGTGACTGGCTACAAGCACGTGCCCGACGTAAGTCTTTATGACCTTTATCAACAATTGTCTGGGTATTGGTAATATTATGAATCGTTGTCATAGTGCCATGCTTAATGCCTAATTCTTTATGCATGACATTGACGATTGGGGCCAAACAGTTAGTGGTGCATGATGCCGCAGTCACAATATGATGATTTTTTGGATCATAATGATCATGGTTGACACCATAAACAATATTCAATGCAGGATCAGGGCAGGGTGCAGAAACCAAAATCTTTTTGATCCCTTGATCAAAATAGGTCTGAAGCTGTTCTGGAGTTTTGAATTGTCCAGAACATTCCAACAGTAAATCAATTCCTAGATCCTGCCAATTTACGTCTGTTGGTGAATCGTGTTGGCTAAATGAGATTCTGTGATCGTCTATTGTTAATTGGTTTTCAGTGCTTGAGATGGTTTTATCTTGCCCCCAACGACCGTGGATCGAGTCAAATTCCAGCAAATGGGCATGGCAGGCAGCATTACCATTGATTTCATTAATATGAACAAATTCTAGTTCATCACTATCCCAGCCGGCACGAAAAGCAAGCTTGCCCATACGACCAAAACCGTTGATTCCAACACGCATTACCATGACCTATTTTCTTCAGTAATAGTCTTACCCGCTTAGAATGTGCCCCAGCTTTGTTTTTTCTGGAAGCGTAAACGTGGCAAGATCAACCCTAAAATAATGCCGCCAAACAAGACAGCTGCACCAATCAAGAACCAGCTTTTAATGCTACTGTCTTTGAGCGAGTTATTTTCTATTTCAAGCGATTGCATTTGATCATCAACAACTTGAAGTCTTTCTTTTAATTGACGATTTTCGTTATTAAGTGCAACAGCATTTGATGCTGTTCTACGCAAATCATCCAGTTCTTTGCTTAAGCGTTGAGATGTTTCTGTTAATGACAGGTTTTCACTACTCGAATCAGTGTTTTGTGATGATAATGCCTGAACTTCTTCTTTATATTTGGCGATGTCTAACTCCATATTTGCAACTTTTTGTTCACTGGCTGCAAGACTATTACGCGCACTTGGGCTGTTGCTGAGATAACGGGTCAAAACCCAACCATCAACACCATTCTGTGTCCGGACTTTAGAGTATCCTGCTGGATCAGTTTCAATGACTTCTAGCTTGGTGCCACTAGGTAACATTTTACGAATTCCAAACTTCACACCCTGTCCATTACGCATGGTGATTTCGAGTTCGTCAGATACAAAACGAGTTGTTTCAGCAGAAACAGTTAATGAAGCTAGTAGTGGAAGGACGATAAAAAGGGCAGCAATAATTTTTTTCACAATAAATTTCTATATTCAGTTAGTTAAAGCGACATTTTATCAGATGATTCGTTAAGGGTGTATTTCATTCGATATTAGTTGGCATCTATTCTGAAAATACTGATAGATCCATTCTTTTCATTGGCGGTATAAATATAATGTCGTTTGGTTTTGGCATCATAGAAATGAGCGATTCCTTCAGGTGCGATAGCACCTGCTTCTGCGGTCTTATCTATTGCCACAATGCCAATAACTGTTGGTTGTTTAGGATCGACTAAAGAGATCAGGGCAACACCATTTGCACGTTCTAACCCTGCTACTGCATAATTAATATTATCAATTGTTAATGCGACCATCATTTCAGGTTCTGAACCTTTATTATCACTACGTGATTCAGGATAAAAACCTGCGCCATGAACAGAAGAATCAATTTGATTGCCCGTATCACCTAAAAGATCACCTGTTGCAGCATCAAATACACTGATTGTGCGACCACCAGCTGCAGGACCATATCTTACTTTAGATGCTTTTGGATCACTGTCACCCTCATCAGCAGTGATCAGGTATTTGCCATCTTTAGTTAAAGCGATACCATCAGGTTCACGTAATGCAGTGAGTGTTGTATCAAATTCAATAGCATCGTTATCATTAATATCGGCAACATGGGTGGTTATGCCTAAGCCAAAAACAGTGGTGATAGTTGCTGTTTTAGTGTCAATAGTGATAACGCCATTGTTTTCTTGCAACACAACCCATGCTTTAGAACCATCATTAGAGAAGGCAACATATTCAGGTTCAAGTAAATCGGGCTTGTTATCAGTTAACGGGAATAGAAATAGCTCCCCATCTTTTTCTTTAACTTTGATCGTTTGGCCTCGGAATGAACCAACCACCACTTTAGCTTCGTCTATTTTGCCATTACCATTGATATCTTGTGGTTCTTTGGTAATTTCACCGTCATTATTCCAGTCAATGCCACGTTCTAAAAAGCGTTTATAGTTTGCTCGAACAAATCCAGCAGTCCCTGTCAGATCAGTTAATTTAATCTGTGTTACCTTTATTTTAGAAGGGTCTTTATCTAGCGTGGCTAGGGTAAGACTGCCGTCAGCCGTACTATAGCTATTACCTCGGCGATCTAACACAAACTCTTCAGCTTCATTCGGAATGAGAGCATAACTACCAATTGGATCTATCACTACGGCATCTGGTCCTACACCCGTGCTCAGAGTATTGAGTTTCAATCCTGTTGTAGCATTATAGATTTCTAGTCGGCCTGTTCCTGTCGGTGAAGCTGCCTGAATAACAGCTATAACATAATTATATTGAGGGTGGAATGCGACAGAATTTATCTTTTCATCGACAGCAAGATTAAGCTGGATTCGATGGATAAGTTCAGGTATTTCAGGCAAAGCGATAGAGTAAATATCAATAATACCTTTTTCACTGTTAGATACCGCTGCTTTATATTGCGAAGCCTGAATGCTGATGATTTCAGTACCTTTTTTATCACCAGTAGCTAGTGTGTTTACCAGTGAAATTTGGGGTGTATCGGCAGCATACAAACAACCAGCAGAAGTTAGAATTAAAATTGCTACAGCAATAAGATGTTTAATTAACTTCATGATTGAACCTTAAAAAATTCTAAAACAAGCCTCGCTAGAATATACCTAACGAGGCTTGAGAGTTACGAGAATACTCTTGTTAGTTTAGAAGTCGATTTGACCACGCACCTCGAAAGTATCGATATCATCGTCACTTCTAGCACTGTCTTTGTAGTCAACAGTAGCCATAACATAGTTCGCCATAAGGCGAATATTCGATGTTGCATACCAATTCACACCGATAGTTGTAATATCACCTTCTTGACCTGTTGTACTACTCACAGATGAAGCAGAATCATATAAGTCAATATCAGAATAACGTACTGCAAGTTCCCATGCACCGATTCCGCCTTGACCTACGATACTTTTAGGTTTTACGCGGCCGAAAGCACCATATTTGGCTTTGTATGTGCGAGATTCACCGGTCAAGAAGTAACTTCCGTAAACATACCAACCGTTG
>JAUXFA010000191.1 GCA_030620285.1 Piscirickettsiaceae bacterium | reverse complement strand
TCCTAAGACCGCTTGGCCTCCGACTTGAGTGGGGGCTTGCCGATCCAGAACAGGATTCAATTTTACAAATCTTATTACCCGAAATTAAAAACAAAGAGCGGCGAAGAGAAATTGCATTAGATCATCAACGAAAATCTTTAGTGAGAGCGAAGGCTTTTTCTAACGCATTAGATGCTCCTGCATTACCGCCGAAAGGGCTTTCTATTAATCTTATATCTGGTGATGCGATAGCGACAAAAGACATCATGAAGGTTGATTTCGAAACGAAAGAATTAGACGTTTATAAAAAGGGTCCAGGTGATGGCCATGTGTTACGCAGTAGTGCATTAATGGATGAACGGGTGGAGGGAGACGTAAAAGGGCGATTAATTACGCCAATTCATTGGTCAGACGTATTGTTTTTACCCAGCGATCATTTGGGGTTAACAAAAGATCCTGTTTTTACAGATAACGTTTTATACATACTTTTAGAGAGACCAAAGCAGAAAGTAATCCCTTAAATCTGTGACGATAAATAAAGGAGACAGTCATGCCGCTTACATTAACATTAACGGAAGGTGTTATACCTATTGATTCGGAAAAAGAAGCCGTTGCACAGCTATCAACTACGATGTTGGAATATCATGGCTTGGCAGACAATAGTATGACGCCAAATATAATAGCAACGATCCATGTGTTACCAAAGAGTGCAACCCTTTCAGGTGGAGAAGAATTCTCTGGTGTATGGGTTGATTGGACGGTGCCATCATTTGCATTTCCTGAGAAGGAAAATCAAATAGCTTACTTCAAAGAAGCGACTGATATTATTCAGAACCTATCTGGCGGTAAACAGCCTAGAGGGAATATTTATGTACAATGCTCACAGAGTAATTGGTGTATGGACTTTTAATGCCTAAATAAGGATTTAGAATGAAATATCACAGACACATAGTATTATCAGTTCTAATTGTAATTTTATCGTATTCGATAAGTTTTTCAGCGGTGGCAGACGGTCAGAGTATGACTTATCTAGAACAAAACTGGTCAAATAAAGACAGACAATATTTCTACTTCGCTGATCAAGGTTCGCGCCTGATTACTTATGATTATTTTCTAAACCTTGAACAAGCTCAAAACGAACAGTTATTACGAAATGATCAAAGCATGCTTCGCTTTGGTTTTATTCCTGCCGAAAAAAGCAACAACAACCCAGATGGCCTGCCAATAGGTTTGGCACGAAATGGCCACCAGATGGGGCTGACTTGTGCAGCATGTCATACCCAACAAATTACTTATAAAGATAAAATTATCCGTATTGATGGTAGCCAAGGATTTATCGATTTGCAGCGGTTTTTAGCTGCTCTTACCGCTTCATTAAAAGCGACATTGGATGATAAAGAAAAATTTGTTCGTTTTCAGAGTCGACTTCATGGTGAGATGGTCTCTGAACAACAGCAGGATTTATTAATGAAGACATTGAAAACAGAGTATAAAAAGCGTGCTCGTTATGATATTTATAACCATTCCGATATTGCCTTTGGCTACAGTCGGACTACTGCATTTGATGTGATATTGAATACCGCACTGGTGGCAACAGGAGAGGAAAATAATACTTATCCACTCACTGGGTTCACAAGTTTTCCCTATATTTGGGATACACCTTACCAAGATTACGTTGAATGGAATGGCTCGCAATCAAATACAGGTGTCGGTGCTTTAGCTAGGAATATAGGTCAAGTTATTGGTGTTTTTGGCGATATCGAAACCGAACCAACCACATGGTTAGGATTAATGGATGGTGGATATCAATCCTCGATTCAAGTAAGTGAATTAAGAAAGTTAGAACGTATTGTTTCTAAACTCTATTCTCCGCTTTGGCCGGACAACTTTCCTGAAGTAGATATCGATCTAGCTAAATTAGGTCGAGGCTTATATGAGCAGCATTGCATTCAATGTCATTTAGATATGAATCGAACGGATCCCTTACGCAAGATACAAGTTCGCATGAGCACATTGGATGCCATTAAAACAGATCCTCTTATGGCCGAAAATGTTGTTTATTTCACAGGGAAAACAGGGAAGTTTGAAGGTCGATCACGATACTATGATACTGGTGACAAATTAGAAGAACAGGCTCGAGCAATTCATCTTGCCAACAACTTGATGGTAGGTGTTTTGAAGAATAACCCATTACAGTCATATTTAGCCAAACGTGATGCTAAAAAACTAGGTCACCCTGATATCGTGCATCCCCCCAAGTATGTTGATGGCAAAATTATTGAACAAGGGCAAGAGGTTTCAGATTATGCATTGCTTGCGTATAAAGCACGACCATTAAATGGGGTTTGGGCAGGGGCACCTTTTTTACACAACGGCTCTATTCCCAATCTTTATCAGCTTTTATTGCCTGCGGAACAACGAATGGAACAATTTTATCTTGGCTCGACAGAGTACGATCCCATTAATGTTGGTTATGTCAGCAAGCAAACATCAAATAGCTTTCTGTTTGACACAACAATCAAAGGTAACCGTAATTCAGGCCATGAATATGGAGTAGGTAAATACGGTAAACCGGTGCTTTCTGAACAACAACGTTGGGCATTAATTGAATACTTAAAAATGATCTAGCTTTTAATACCTTCAAATCAGCATTAAAATGTACGGGAAGGTTTTTCCAAAGGGTTTCTGATTACAGGCAGTAAATACGGTTAAGTGGCACAGTCGTAAGCTTTATAGTTTTTAGTGATGAATTAAATTGTCAGTATCCATCACCACAGCCACAATAACTTTTGCAGTGAGCTTTAGGACCATTTTCGTTGAACTCGAAATCACAGCATGCTTGAAGCTTATTCTTTAATTTCTTTCGACCTCTCGCAATACGTGATTTTACTGCTGGTAAGCTAAGATGCTGCTGATTTGCGATTACCTGTTGTTTTTCTTGCTCTAGCTCACTAGCAATTAAGATTGATCTTATATTTTCTGGGAGATCATCAATTAGAATACTAATGCAGCGATTAATTTGTTCTAAGTCCCGATAGCTCTCTTCGCTGGCAATTAGTTTTTCTACATCATCAGTGTGATCGCCAGTTTCTCTGCTACGGTAAAAATCAATAATCGTTCGATTGCAGATTTGATACAACCACGATTTTAGTTTGTCGTTCTCATTCAGCTGTTCGATATTCTTCTGAACTTTAATAAAGACTTCTTGCAGAATGTCTTCTGCTAATACAGGGTCACGCACCTTATTTGTAATGAACGCTAGCAATTGGTGATGAAAATTATTCCATATCGTTTCGATCATAGAGAATCTCTAGTTAATAGCCGCCTATTACTAAACGGCTATTATTTGTGTGTTAGCAGCAACTATCTGTTTTAGGTGTACAGCAACAGTTTTGACAGCAGCATGATTCTTCTGACTTACATTTATCACAGCTACATGGACAGTGGCAGTGTTCTTTAGTTTCAGTTGTATTATCTACTTCGGTCATGGTCATACCTCAATTTAAGTAAAAGCAATATTGCTTACTATTAAAGACGGACAAACATCAAAAAAGATGCATATTATTTTTCAAATAAAAGCTATTTCAGAAAAATAGCGTTTTAGCTTGGCTTGGGAAATAATTTAGTTAACGTTGAATATTTATTTCTTCACCGTCACTTGGAATGTGAAATCTACTTTTCCATCCTCTATTGTTAACGGCGGTATGCAACTGCTCTCTAGTTACTGGGCAGTGATCTAATGATTCCATATGATTGGCTATAATTTTAGCATTGGTCAACTCTGCAACTTGTATGGCATCATCTATTCCCATAATAACCTCGCTACC
>JAUXFA010000269.1 GCA_030620285.1 Piscirickettsiaceae bacterium | reverse complement strand
TTTTTTATGCATATAACGTTAGGTTATATGGTTTTAGAATGGCTAAATGCTTGATCTTTACTGTCTTTCACATCGGCTTTTAGCTCTCCTGACTCAGTAGGAGTGAAGGTGAAACGAACACTAGGATCTTCGCTGACTGAAATACCTGTTTCAACACTAATTAAAGGTTTATCGTTATAGCTTATATCAATATTTGTAACACGATGTTCGCGGATATATTGGCGTGAAGCTTGGTCAAATTGTAGGCCATTATAATTGGGGTGACTTACAATAACTTGTGCTTGCACAGGCTCACCTACAGTAGGTTTACGCATACGGATCTGCATTTTTCCTAATCGAGCTAATGCCGCAGCAGCATCTTTACCCGCGGGAGCACTACAACCACCAGAAGCCTTCACAAAGCGTGAAACCATATGTAAAGAACCATCATTCATTTCAGCAATGGCGCGAACAAAGGTATATTGATCAACACGCATACGTGTTGAAATATCAATTAAACCTAAATCAGGCGATAAAGTGAAGTTCGCTGAATAAGGTTCGGGGTTATTGTCGATAACAATATGAATATTTTTGATATATTTATCAGCTGTTTGTGGCACTAACGATTTAACTGAAATCGGTACAATCGCTGCATCTTCAGCCCGTTTTGGTGCTTCAATAACCAATAAGTCATCAGCATTTTCACGGATAGACGCCGCCCTATCACCAAAATATTCTACTTTCAGTGTTGGCCATAAAGGTTCTGTCGGTGTAGCAGCATAGGCTGGTGCTCCGAAAAAGCTCAGCGTTAAGCTGGCAATAACAAGGCTTACAATACGATTAAACATGATTTCTCTCCATTACAACTGTAATTAAATTATTCCCATTCGAGTTGAACGAATGATGAGGTAACATTACGACGATGATACTGATCAAAAAGTTCCCAATTTGCTTCTTCTTCCCATCCCACTTGTTTAGACGCCTGATCAATTGTGCCAAAATCAGCAATGATTTCTCGGATGCCATCACGTAGCACATTAAAGTAACGCAGCTGATTTGCCAAGCCTTGTTGCCATAAATCACTGCTGGCGGTGCCATGACCTGGGATTATATAGTTTACATCCATAGCCTGTAACTGCTCTACGGTATCGATCACACCGTTAATACTGCCATCCATAGCAGGAATGCGGCCCATAAATAATAAATCACCCGTCCATAAGGTTTTAGTATTGCTATCAAAGACCGTTAAATCATGGTCGGTATGAGAGGTTGGATAGGCTGTTAATAATAGCTGACGATTACCCAAGTCAATGGTGACAGGTTTATCTTTATTAACTGTCATGGTTGGAGCAATAAATTCGACACCTTCATAAGCGCTTCCTAGTGATTCCCCAAAAATACGGGCAAAATAAGGTTCTCTTGCCGCCAGTGATGCAGGTAACTTTTCATGACCAACAAATTCGGGTTTATCCTCTTTAAAAGCCGCGTTACCAAAAATATGATCAGGATGAACATGAGTATTGATAACATAACAAATTGGCAGATCAGTTTTTTCTTTAATCGCTTTGCGTAAGAGAGTTCCTTCAATATAGCTGCCGCCACTATCAATAACGGCAACACATTTTTCACCGAGAACAAAACTGACATTAGCTATCGCCCCAATATTACTTTCAGCAGGTTCTTCATGGACACCTTGGTGATAATAAATACCGGAAGTAACTTCTTTGACCGGATAATTGTCACAGCCGTAGCTAGAGGACGCAAACACGAAAGTAAGTAAGCCCAGAATATGGAAAGCAGGTTTCTGCATGTTAGTCATCCTTTGTATATAGACCATGATAGTAAGTGTAGGACGGAAATCTGTTTTTAAAGTTCCACCTATACCTTATATATATGTCTTACATATTGATACAATATCGCTATTTGAATGTAAGAGAAAGTAAATATGACTATTCGCACCCGATTTGCCCCTAGCCCGACAGGTTATTTACATGTGGGTGGTGCTCGTACGGCATTATTTTCATGGTTGTATGCTCGCAAACATGGCGGGCAATTTATTTTACGAATTGAAGATACGGATTTAGAGCGTTCAACAGCAGAGTCTGTCAACGCCATATTAGAAGGAATGACATGGCTGGGATTGGAATATGATGAAGGTCCATTTTATCAAACCCAGCGTTTTGATCGCTATAAAGAAATTATTGCACAACTTTTAGAACAGGGTGATGCCTATCACTGTTATTGCTCCAAAGAAGAATTAGATGACATGCGTGAGCAACAACGAGCCAATAAACAAAAGCCTCGTTATGATGGTCGCTGTCGACATCTTGATGCTCCTAAAGAGGGAGTGCAACCCGTTATTCGATTTAAGAATCCAACAGCAGCTAGCGTTATTGTTCAAGATGCGGTCAAAGGTGATGTGGAATTCCAAAATTCAGAATTAGATGATCTAATTATTGCAAGGCCAGATGGTACGCCGACGTATAATTTGACCGTGGTGGTGGATGATTTAGATATGGGCATGACCCATGTTATTCGTGGTGATGATCATTTAAATAACTCACCAAGACAAATAAATATATTTAAAGCACTGGGTGCACAAATGCCCGTATTTGCACATTTGCCAATGATCTTAGGTGATGATGGAGCGCGGCTATCCAAGCGTCATGGTGCGGTCAGTGTGATGAGTTACCGTGATCAAGGTTTTTTACCAGAAGCATTACTTAATTACTTAGTGCGCTTAGGCTGGTCACATGGCGATCAGGAAAT
>JAUXFA010000003.1 GCA_030620285.1 Piscirickettsiaceae bacterium | reverse complement strand
CCATTAGCTGACTTGGTTGAGCGTATTGATTGGACACCATTCTTCCAAGCATGGGAATTGGCTGGTAAATATCCTAAAATATTAGAAGATGAAATAGTCGGTGAACATGCAACCCATTTGTTCCGTGATGCTAAGGATATGTTAGCCAAGATTGTTGATGAAAAATGGCTAACAGCAAACGCAGTATTTGGTTTTTTCCCTGCCAATAGTATTAACGATGATGATATTGAAGTGTATACCGATGATTCTCGTAATGAGGTGTTAATGACGTTGCATAGTCTACGGCAACAAGGTGAGCGACCACCGGGTCGGCCTAATGCAGCATTAGCTGATTTTATTGCTCCTAAAGACAGTGGTGTGAAAGATTATATTGGTTCTTTTGCTGTGACTGCAGGTATGGGTATTGATGAACATGTAGCTCGATTTGAAGATGATCACGATGATTATCAAAGTATTATGCTGAAAGCTTTAGCTGATCGTCTTGCGGAAGCTTTTGCCGAGCGGTTGCATGAGTTAGTCCGTAAGGAACTATGGGCTTATGTGCCTGATGAGAAGTTGGATAATGAAGACTTGATTGATGAAAAATATCGAGGTATTCGTCCAGCACCGGGTTATCCTGCTTGTCCGGACCATACTGAGAAAGGCTTGCTTTGGGATCTATTGCAACCTGAAAAAAATGCCGGTATGACCATTACTGAAAGCTTTGCTATGTTACCAACAGCGGCGGTGAGTGGTTTTTACTTCGCACATCCAGAATCACGCTATTTTGGTTTGGGTAAGATTGATCGTGATCAAGTTGAAGATTATGCTAAACGTAAAGGCTGGACGATGGATGTGGCTGAACGTTGGTTAGCACCTGCTCTTTCTTATGACGATGCATCTGAATAGGAATATCCAATATGAATGACGACATTATCGATTTACAAACTAAACTATCTTTTCAAGATGGTTTATTGGAACAACTCAATCAAGTGGTCACGGATCAGCAACAACAAATCTCACGTTTAGAATTAGCGATTGAAACATTAAAAGTGCAAGTTAATACTATGCAAACAGCCACCCAAGAACCGGGACAGCAGCATGAGATTCCACCTCATTATTAATCATGCAGCAACGTCAGTGTGTTGTTCTTCAAGGTGATATTGATTGGTGCCAATCGGCGTCGAGAAAACTATTAGTAGATTTTGATAATAACAATATTATCTATTTGTCAGACACGATAAAAGATGCTGATTCTATTCCTCAAAAACAAGCCAAAACACAATTAGGGAAAGAGTTTGATGCAATTGTATTTGATGGGTTAACGCAATTAAATCCAGATAGCTTAGGCGCCATAATAGGCACCGTAAAAGCAGGTGGTGTACTGATTCTATGGTTGACCAACAATAATCCAACAAGCCTTTGGTTTCAACGTTTCAATCGGATAGTTAATGACTTTAATAGTAAGCAAAATTTATTATTTATTATTCAGCAAGACCAAGTCTTACCCCAACTATCATTGCCCACAGAACGACTAGAGTCAGACCAAACATATTTGACGGATGATCAACAGCAAGCTGTTGCATCTATTTTAAAAGTAGTACATGGTCATCGACGTAGGCCATTAGTATTATCAGCTGACAGAGGCCGAGGGAAATCCGCCTCATTAGGTATTGCTGCGGCCCAGTTAATCAAAGAAGGTAAGCAAACTATTTTGGTCACAGCACCAAGCCTAGCGATTGCTGATATTGTTTTTCAACATGCTTGTCACTTATTGCCAGATGCAGAACTATCGGCAGGTTTGATTTCAGTAAAGGGTGCCGAGATTAGATTTGTTGCACCTGATATGTTGATTGAATCTGAACAAACAGCTGATCTAGTATTGGTTGATGAAGCGGCAGCTATTCCGACAGCAATGCTTGAAAAGCTAGTACAACAATATTCGAGAATCGTCTTTTCCACTACATTGCATGGCTATGAAGGAACGGGACGAGGTTTTGCCATTCGTTTTCAAAATATTCTGGATCAAAAAACACCTGATTGGAATAACTATCGAATGGAATCACCTATTCGATGGGATGAAAACGATATGTTGGAAAAATTCAGTTTTCAGTCTTTATTGTTGGATGCAGCACCTGTCACCGATGAGTTAATTGGTGATGCACAGCTTGATGATTGTCAATTTGAAAAACTTGATCGATTGCAGTTAATAGATGATGAACAAAGTCTGCGAGAAGCATTTGGTTTGATGGTGTTGGCCCATTATCGTACTCGACCTTCTGATTGTCAGATGATGTTAGATCGAGATGATATTTCCGTATATGCGATGCGCTATCAAGGACATATTGTCGCGAGTACTTGGGTTGTTAATGAAGGTGGCTTGGATGATGAACTTTCAACTGCAATCTATAATGGCCAACGACGATTAAAAGGGCATTTATTACCACAATCCTTATTAGCTCATGCTGGTGTATCTGATGCAGGCTCTTTGCGATATCAACGAATAATTCGCATTGCTGTTCATCCAGTGTTGCAACAGCGTGGCATAGGGCAAGCGTTATTAAATAAAATCACAGAACAGGCCAATGAGTACGATGTGATAGGTGCCAGTTTTGGTGTTAGTTCAGAATTACTCACATTTTGGACAAAATCAGGCTTTATTCCAATCAGGTTAGGAATTCATCATGATGAAGTGAGCGGTAGCCATTCTATAATGATGTTACAAGCAGTTTCACCGGCGGGACAGAAAATATTAATACAAGCAAAACACCGGTTTCAGCAACAATGGTTTGACTTGTTGCATAATCAGTTTAAGCAACTTAATGTTGAACTAGTAATTCAATTATCTCAGTTATTTGACGTTGATAAAATAAATTTACCTACTGCCGACGAACAGGAAATAAATGCATTTAGCCATGCCCAACGAGGCTATGAATTTAGTCAACTTGCCTTATGGAATTATATAAAGCTAATCATTAGCCGACCTGTTTTTTTGACATTAACTCAACAGCAGCAACATTTATGTGTCGAATTAGTATTACAGCACCACGACTGGGCGATGATTGTCAAAGACTTGGGATATACCGGTAAAGCCCAAATAATTACTGCTTTACGCCAAGCGATTAAATTATTACTGGATCAGTACTAAAATAATACCTCCCGTTCGCTCTGAGCATGTCGAAGAGCATAAGAAAAGCCAAATCCTTCGACAAGCTCAGGATGAACGGTGAGAAGATTAATAGACTTCACGTTTAAAGATAATATTATCACTACCACTAAATATGCCAAAACTAGCGCGACCTGTCGCTTCATCATCGTATATACCATCATTATCTGAGTCACTTAACAGCCAATCAAATGTGCCTGTGAGTTGACTTTGAATATCAACATAACCGAGGTTGTCTTCACCGGGTGCTGAGAATGTCAGTATCGCCTCACCAGACACCAATGGACTGTTATTAGTTAGCATTCCTGTGGTCGATCCCCCACCAAGCGTCATGGTGGTATTACCCGCTTGCCAAACACCACTGGCAGTATCAGGGTTGGCTAATTGCAGCTCAGTTGCTAAATTCAAAATAGTACATTGATCAGCTGTATTGTCGGTCCAATCCACACCATTAAAATATTCTGCAGTGATGGCAACGGGAAGTGCAACTAGTTCTGAACCATGTGCATTGGCAATCATTAAGCGGCCAAAACGAATGGGTTCGCCAGTGGGTTGCAAGGTATAAGGCAACCCTTGTGATGCGACTAAATCACTATCCGTAATAGTAGTAAAGATAAGATCAACAGCATTAGTAAATTCATCAATCAGACTATTAATTTCATGGAGATAACGATAACTGTCATTACCAAATGAGAATGTCAGACTACCATCAGCATTATCTACCAACGATGCGGCAGCGGCTGTCCATGATAAGTTAATGAGATTAACGCCATCTGCACCAAGTTGAGAGGCGTCGGTAGTTGGAGAGCTAACGGTAAAGTCAGTGTTTATTAGTTTGGCAAAGCTACCAGTATAGTTTTGAGTGATAGCTGCTGTGCTAGCAGCATTATAAGCCGTTACTTTTAACTGTGGTTGAGTTTGGTAAGTAAAGGTCTGGCCAGTATAACTAAAACCGGTACAGGCATTATTACCAAAGGCGCCATTTGTTACTGTCGTTAGCTCAAAATGATCAGGATAAAAACGACCAATGGATGGGCTGATAGCGGTTGTTAATGTTTCACCCAAATAGCTTGGCGGCGTTACGCTAAAAGTAAATACACCGACCTCAGATACCGCCTGGCTCATGGTGTGTGTTCCTGCATCAGCAGTGACAAAATTGAAACTAGCTATATCAAGATTACCGTTAATGCCTGCTGCGGGTGCTACTAAGGAATGATTATTGGTAATTGAACTAAGTTCGAAATTAGCGGTAACAGGATTGTCTGTAAAGTCTGTATCCGCATCATCTGTCCAACAGGCGGCATTTACTTTTAGGTTAAATGTTTCACCTGCCTTTTTAAATCTACTGCAAGTGGCATCATTACTAGCACAATCAGCATTGGCATCATCACTATAAACAGCGAGAGCAATCGGCGCAGCAACAAAAGTATCATTGCCAGTTAGTACTAAGCCATTGCCGCCGGTATATTCAGCATCAAGCTGAACTTGGCCGGCATCATCATATTGTGCGGTGAATGTTGCTTCACCATTGACATCAAAGGTGAGGTTTATCCCTGTACCCGGGCTTGAAGTGGCAACATCAGTACCTGAAATGTTCATGGGATTACTACCCGAGTTGGGGGCAAGGTAAGTTGACCAGAAGTTAACAGTCTGTGTGCCGGTTAATGCGCCAACACATTGCACAGCAGAATCACTTTTTTTAACAGCTCTAATAGTGACATCTACTGAAGGTTTGCAAGAGGATAGGGTGGGGACATCAAATATAAAGCCACTATCAGCAAAGGTGATTTCACAATTAGCATCAAGGACATTATTGATATAACAATCGACAGGGGCAGGTTCAGATAAACCACTTAGTGATACAGCTGCTGTACCAGTGGAGGTATAACTGAAATTGGTGGTTAATGAACCAGTTGTAATGGTAATGGCTTGGTTAGATGCACCGATAGAAAGAGTAGCCGTAATGGTGCTTGAAGATAAGCTAGAACAATCAGAAATATCACAGGCTTTGACAGTGATAGGCTCAGCTAAACAAGTGAGGCCGGAACCATCATGGTGTATTTCATAATGATCGACGCCAGTTGGAGGGGGATCATTAGGGGTTCCTTTAGTTGAATTATCGCCATTATCTGTTAGGTTTCCCGACCCATCTGGAATACGAGCAATATCCTTATTACCAGCACTGTGGCCTGGATATAAGGTGCCACAAGCAGCATTAACAGTCCACTTAGGTTTAGTTAAATTGCCATATCCTAAATAATCAATAACGGTTGTATCGTTATCAGAAAGAGCCGTTGATTTATCGACCAGTAGCACCTCTTCATTAGAGGGACTGACATTAAAATCACAAGTAATGTAGGTACCAAGATCCCATGTTGTGGTGGTGGCGCCAGCACTGGTATTGTCAAGTTGAGTTGTGCCATTGATTTCACAGTTGCCATTACCGAGACTGGCTATTTGAGTGTTATCGACATAGAGTCCCCAATCCAATATATCCGTAGTGGCCAATAGATATATTTCAATAAAATTATCACTGGTATTCACTTCATTAATGACCGCATTACCTAATTCGGTTACGGTACATTCAAGAGGGGGGGCAGGGACCGGTTTCGCCGCAAATACCGCAGGACAACACATGATTAGCAACAGTGGTATTAGTTTGGAAATATTAATCATGGATAGAAACTTCAAGTGAACGGGCAACATAATCAGTATCACCATAACTACCGTAAGCACTATTTGCCGTGATGAAATAGACATTTTTTGTGACCGTATTTTCAGAATAGCTACCAAGCAATTGGCAATTTACGATGACAGTAAAGTTTGAAATAGCAGGTGATAAGGTGGTGCTAGCAACACAAGTAGCACTATTGATAACCCTATCAATTCCCCATTCGATACCCGCATTTGCAGCATGATAGGCACGAGCTGATTGTAATGCTAATAGACTTGTTTTTTGTTGAACACCAGCGATATTAACGAGATATTGCCCAAGCAAACTCACAATAATTAATACAAAAATGGCGCCAATAAGGGTAATGCCTTGTTGCCGAATCATGGTTGATTATCCACATGAACTTGATGAATAAGGCGAATAGATTCTCCGGCATCATCTGTGAGGATAAGCTCCAATGTTACTAAGGCAGATCGTGTACTTGAACCTGCGTTGTAATTGAACGAACAACTGGCAATGAAGTTAGCTTGAATGGCATTACCACTGGCTGGTGGCTCAGGCTGCGTTGCTTGGATAGCATAGCCTTGATAACGTATTAATACTTTATCTTTTGTAGCCATGGCAGAAGTATCACAGCGATAGGTTACCGGTGAATCGATAATAAAGAAACGCTGCTGCGGCGAAGCTAAAGGAAATTGAAAAGCCGGCATGACAATATGGCCTGCCGTTGATGTCGCACTGACGATAGCAGAGTTATCACCAGCATAAGTATCACTCCCAGCAGTTGAAAGTGGATAAATAACCACCCGATTAAAACCCGTAGTCACATCACTGAAGTTTTGTAAGTTTCCAAGAATATCAAAGCCAGTATCCGCTAAGGTAAAGTCGGCGATATCACCACTACCATCGCTGGCGAATTTTGCTCGATAACGCCCCCCGGCAACAACATGAAGTAATTCCAATGTCTGGCCATCAGCAGAAATACGAATGCTATTGGGTAATGAACGTCGAATATCGCGTTGCATACGACGTAATGCAGAATCAGCAGTATCGGTGAGTGTTGCTCGGCGGCTGGTATCCAGGTAGGCATTAATCGGTAGTGTCAGGATTGAAGCTGTCATCGCGGCCACAATGCCACCGATCACAATCACCATAATCAGCTCAACCAGAGTAAAACCACCTTGTTTATGAGTAGTTAACATCAGTAGTCAGCCCTATACCCTGTCACACTAATATCTTGCGTGCTACCACGAGAAACAGTGATATTAACGGCTTGAAGCGTGCTAGCAGAAATTGTTGGGGTAGTAATGGCAATAGTGACGGTATAACCATTAAGTGAATCAATGGGATCGCCAGCACGATCACAGATACAATCACCTAAGGCTGGACAGCTAGCGGAAGTGGTAATACAACCATTATTGCTTAAGGCATCATAATCATCGACATCATCAAAACTTGCTCGTGTTTCACCAATCTCACTGCCATCAGGATCACTATAAGATTGAGCCAATATTTCTTCTAAATAAGATTCGGCAATAGCAATCGCTTGTTGCTGAACAAGTGGATCAGCACTATGACCCGTTGTAAGGTTGACCACACTTAAGATACCAATCAGTGCGACACTGATGATGACAATGGTAAGAATCAATTCGACCATAGTAGCGCCGAGTTGTTTAACCAGCCTATTGCTCATAAACAAAGCCAGTATCTGCGACCACACTAATTGTTTTACTACCGATAGTGATAGTGGTATCGGCAGACGCGTCGCCGAGTGGATAAAAGGTGATGGTTACAGCTGTTAAACTGACGCCATTTTGACTACCGGTAAAGCCAAGGTCTCCTGTCGTAGGATGACGCGCTGCTGTGGTAAATGTACCAGAAGTGCAAACATCATCACGAAAAACTTGATAGTCAGTACTAGTCGATTTAAATTGAGTTTGGCAGTTGCTAGCGACAGCTAATTTTTGAGCATAACGCACAGCATTAAGGGTATCAGTAAAAAAAGTATGTTGATCAAAATCACTGCGGGCGAAAAAACGTGGCAAAGCAACAGCAGAGACAATACTGAGTAGTACAATCACCATCACTAATTCAATTAGAGTAAAGCCTTGAGGTACGGTTACATTAAATTGTTTAGTATTAAGCATGATTTAGTATAGCGATAAGCGCAAATCCTGCGAAGTTGAAGAGGATGATTTCTATCAGCTAACTATCATAGATAATAAAAAGCCTTGGCCATGAATGCCAAGGCTTTCAAATTTGTCCGATAGATAGCTATTGTGATTAACAGCCAGTCACAGCACCAACAGAAGCTGGGGTGCTCGCGTCAGCTGCCTCAGTATAGGTGAATGTGCATGTAGTATTGCTAACAAGAGTAATGACTCCTGCGGCATTTGCATACTCAGAGCCTAAACCTGCAGCTAAATGAATTGCTGCATCAGCTGGATACCCATACTCCATCGCAACAGTTGTCCCTTCAAGCACTAAGTTGTATGAAGCAGTAGCATCTGTTCCATCAACTAATGATTTTGCATGGCTAATAGCCATAGCAGATTTAACAGCACCAGCTGCCGCCTGTATAGAAGCAGTACGAGCATCTGCTTGTAGGCTAGCAAATTTAGGTAACGCGGTAGCGGCTAAAATACCCAAAATTACAATAACCATCACTAATTCAATAAGCGTAAAACCTTGTTGTTTCATTACATTGTTCCCTTAGTAGACGATGAAAAACATGCTAGTTATACCTCGTATTTAAAGTAAAGTCTAGTTATTGTCATGTAAATGTTTGTAAGCTAATAATACGTCTACTTATTTGGAGCTTAACAGCCAGTCGTGGTGACAGTAATAACGGGTAGTGTATTGGCGTTGACTGCTTGCCGATAGCGTATTCGGCATTGTGTTGAATTATTAAGTTGAATATTGCGATTAATACCATTAGAACTAATCGCATAATTATCCGAATTGATCCCCGCCGCTAGGTCGATACTTGCCGAAGCAGGGTAACCATAGACCGTAGCAATAATGCTGCCTTCTAAAGTGACACTTGCTGAAGAGACCGATTCTTCACCCTCAACAAGTGATTGGGTATGGGCAAGTGCCATTGCAGATTTGACTGCACCTGAAGCAGCTTCAATAGAAGCAGTACGGGCATCTGATTGTAGGCTCGCAAATTTTGGCAAAGCAATGGCAGCCAGAAGACCTAATAACACGATGACAATCACTAGTTCAATAAGGGTAAATCCGGGCTGTTTCATTAGTTGAACATGGTTAACGGCCAAGGGCTGCGCCAGCCAAATCCCACATTGGCAAGAATACACCCAGAGCCAAAATAAGTACCATAATACCAATAACAGTAATCATAATCGGTTCAATTGCACTACTAAGTTGTTTAGTATCATAATCAACTTCACGTTCATAAAAATTGGCTACTTCATCAAGCATATCGTCGACTGCACCGGTATCTTCACCGACCGAGATCATTTGTATGACTAAGGGTGTAAACAAATTACTAGCGACAGCAGTTTGAGTAAGTGACTCACCATGTTCTAAGCCATCACGCATATCAAGAATCCGCCGTTCAAGAAAGGTATTATCAACCGCACGACTGACAATGACCAATGTTTGTGTAATCGGTACCCCGGCACGAAATGCCATCGAAAATGCACGTGAAAATCGAGCTAGTGTAGCGCGTTCGATAATACTGCCAATTAAAGGGATACGGAGTTTATAACGATGCCACTGATATAAGCCTTGTTCTGTTTTAAGATAAGCTCGAACCGACATAATACCGACAACAAGGCTGAGTAAGAGCAGGTGCCAGTTATTAATAGTAAATGTTGATGTCGCCATTAATAGTTGGGTAGCCCATGGCAATTCACTGCCAAATCCTGCAAATACAGTTGCAAAAGCAGGAATAACAAAGACATTAATAATGACCATTGCAATCGCCATCGCAATAATGACAAAAGTGGGGTAACGAATGGCTGCTTTAATGCGATCTTGGGTTTCTTTATCAATTTCGAGATAGTGGTAAATTTGTTGAAATGCCCGATCGAGTTGGCCGGTATTTTCCCCTACATTGACCATGCTGATAAATAAAGTTGGAAAAATATCAGGGTGTTTTTGCATGCTACCAGCCAGTGTTTGGCCACCTTCTAAATCAGAAGCAACGTCACCCAGTGTGTCGGCAAGGCCCTTGTGTGTCATATGTGCCTGCAGGCCGCGCAAGGCAGGTAAAATAGAGATACCCGCTTTGAGTAATGTCGACATTTGGCGACTAAACATAATTAAGTCATTAATATCAGGTATTTTGTTAAGATTAAGCAGTTTTAATTGCGCCAGTACATCTTGTTTTGAAGCTGTTTTTTCATGAATATCAACAGGTGTGACACCAATATTGAGTAAGTGACTGGCGGTATCATTTGCAGATGCAGCCTCTAACTCACCACTGACTATCTCGCCTTGTTGGTTCCGAGCTTTATACTGAAAAATAGCCATAAAATATCGTACTTATTTAAGAAGTACTGGTCGTTGAATCGTGAGTTCTGACATCAAGATCACCCGCAATGCGTAATACTTCATCTAATGTGGTGACACCTTGTTTAGCAAGTTCAACTGCATTGCTAGCAAGGCTAGTAAAGTTGGCTTGATTTGCTGCTTGTTTGGTGAATACAGCAGCATCATTTTTTTGTAGAGCGCCAATCAGATCAGGTGTTATTACTAATAATTCATAGACACCTATTCTCCCTTTGTAACCAGTATTATTACAAAGTTGGCAGCCACCTGGCTGATAAAAGCTAGCGTTATTATTATCAGTTCCTATAATTTGGCTTAGCCAAAGTTTTTCTTGTTCATCCAAATCATGATCCTGACGACAATCTGGACATAATCGACGGACCAGACGCTGTGCCAGTACCGCTTGCAAAGAACTGGCAATTAGAAAGCCTTCAGCGCCCATATCCAATAAACGGCTAACTGTACTAATAGCATCATTTGTATGTAAAGTTGAAAACACCAGATGTCCAGTCATTGCTGCTCTTAAACCAATTTCAACTGTTTCTTGGTCACGCATTTCACCAATTAAAATAACATCAGGATCTTGCCGTAAGGCTGTGCGTAAAACGGTTGGAAAGTTTAGGCCAATTTTGTCATGGATTTGCACTTGGTTAATGCGAGGTAATTGATATTCGACGGGATCTTCAGCAGTAATAATCTTAGTTGCAGCTGAGTTAATTTCATTAAGTGCGGCATATAAAGTAGTTGTTTTACCACTGCCTGTCGGGCCAGTCACTAAGACTAAACCATGTGGTTTATGTATTAGTTTACGCAAAGGCTCCAACACATTATCAGGGATACCTAATTTAGAAAAATTGAGTAGCCCTTGTGAATGATCAAGTAAGCGCATTACCACGGATTCACCATGCACCATAGGCATGGTCGATAAGCGAACATCAATCGCCTTATTTTTCACTTTAATATTGAAACGGCCATCTTGAGGTAAGCGTTTCTCAGAAATATTGAGTCCGGCCATGAGTTTCAATCGAGAAGTAAGCGCATTAGCAATGCGAGCTTCATCAACGATTTGTTCTTGTAAAACGCCATCAACACGTTGGCGAATTCTCAATACATTTAGATCTGGTTCAATATGAATATCTGAGGCCTGCACCGAAACAGCATCCTCAAAAATAGCTTGTAATAGCTTGACAACAGGTGCATCTGATTCACTGGTGGTTTTCGATAGTGCTTGTAAGTCAAAATCAGCTTCGGCAATTTCTTCATCAAGCACTTCAGCCAAGGAGCCAATTTCATCGGTTTTACGGTAACTACTATCAAGATGGTGTAATAAGTCACTTTCACTGATAGCGACAATATCGATAGGCTGTTTTAAAACTTTTTGAATTTCATCATAAGCATAAATATCAGTTGGATCAGCCAAACCAACAGTAATACGACCATTGTCTTTTTTGAGTGCAACTGCCCGAAAACGGCGAGCATGTATTTCTGGAAGTTGTCGGAGTACTTCGTGATCGATGGGGTAATGTTGCAGTTCAATATAGGGAATGCCTAATTGTTCTGACAACAGCGTTAATAATTGAGACTCTTTAATATAGCCGAGATCAATTAGGGTTTTACCTAATTTACGGCGAGTTTTTTTCTGTTCGGCAAGTGCTGCTTCAAGCTGCGATTCGGAGATCAGCTTCTTTTCAATCAGAAGATCGCCAATTCGAATTCGCTTTTTTATATCCATTCAAGCCGTCTCAACAATATATTACTCGGTCGAATTGTGTCATATCAGTGCGACAGATGCGAGCATGATCTAGTTTAATTTCTAAAGTTGCAGCCATACTTCATTATCGTCACGTTGTTCGAGGGTCAAATGGTTTAGATTTTCACCAGCACAAGGGCCGATGATGCAATGTCCATCTTCTAAAGTAAATAAAGCGCCATGAGTCGAACATTGGATATTGACGCCATCTAAAGACATAAACTCATTAGGTTGCCAATTTAATGGAATGCCAAGATGTGGGCATTGATTTTTATAGGCGTAGACCTGCTCATCTTGGCGAATGATAAAGAGTCCAAAAGGGCCTTGATCTGTTTCAATATCAAAGCCTAAAGCCTGCTGATTAGGTATATCGGATTTATTGCATAAGAAAAATTGGGCCATATTTAGTATCGCTAATGCTCAAAGTGTGAAATGAGATGATCAAAACCTTGTTGGCCACATTTTTGGCCAGCAAGTTGGCAGGCAAAAGTGAGAGCCGAGGTTAAATCTTTATGATTAATAAGACTGTGGATCATAGCAGCATTAAAACAATCACCAGCACCGAGCGTATCGACGACTCGTGATGGAGGAAAGGCTTCACTGTGTATTAGTTGACCATCATCTGTCAGACCACCAGCACCATCTTGCCCCCAAGTACAGGTAGCTGTTGTATTAGCCGGCAGTGATTTTAATAAGCTTTCAGAGTTTGTAAAACCATGATGATGTGCATAATGTTGTGAAAAAAATAGTACCGAAGGGTATTCAAATAAGCGTTCAATATTGGCTCGTGGCTTTTCAACTTCTAATGAACAAGCCAAATTAGGGTGATGACTCTTAATGTGTTGCAGCATTAATAATGTTTGATCAATATTGCGGCCTTCAAAATGGACCCAATCAAACCTAGTCAAATCAATGGTTTTAAAATCAGCAAAATCAAATTCGGGACAATCCCGATGATGCACAATACTTCGACTACCAGTTTGTTGATTAACGGTGATATACGACGTTGGCATCTTACCGTCGTTGAGGCGTACGCAGGCATCAGTATTTATTTGAGATTGTGCTAAATCATCCACAATGGCCAGTGTATCCGGCTCATCAATTAATACGCCGCCCCAGTGGCAAGCATGATCAAATTGATTCAGAACAGTGAGCGTATTGGTGGCATTGCCGCCACGTGTTTGGTATTGAGATAGTGCGCGTACTTCACTGTCTTCAGCGGGATAGTCATCAACCAGATTAATGATATCAAGTGTAGCTATACCAATTGCGAGAATGTTTGCCATTGAACTACAAAATTAACATAGCGTTATGATGTAAAAGGTGAATACATTGGCTATTAGTTTGGTTTAAAGATTGTCGAATATCGCGCCTACAACAGCAGTAATGCCAGCAACATCACCCGCTCCAGCCACACTATGTAATTTATTTTGATTTTGGTAATAAGCAACCAAAGGTTCAGTTTGCTGTTGGTAGGTATCTAAACGATTACTAATGGTTGCCTCATTATCATCATCACGTTGGAATAATGCACCGTTACAAGCATCGCACTGGTCTACAATTTTTGGCGGAGACAAATGAACATTATAAATAGCACCACATTCAGTACAGGTACGACGACCGGTTAAACGTTGTAATAACTCACCGAAGTCAACATCAAGTAAAACCACGCCTTGTAGTGGTTGGCCAAGTTCGGACAACATCGCATCCAAGGCTTCAGCTTGAGGAATATTACGGGGAAAGCCATCAAGGATATAACCATTTTGGGCATCGGCCTCTGATAGCCGTTCCCGTATCAAACCAATAACAATATCGTCAGAAACGAGCGCACCGGCATCCATCGCCGTTTTGGCTTGTTTACCCAAGTCAGAACCAGATTTGACGGCGGCTCTTAACAAATCACCGGTTGAGATTTGGGGAATAGTATATTTTTTAGCTAATACCACCCCTTGTGTGCCTTTGCCAGAACCGGGCGCGCCTAATAATACTGTTCTCATGAATTATTGCCTCTTTAACAAATAACGATAAATTTATGTAAGTGATGCGGTTAAGTTATCAAGTTGTTCAACGACTTGCTGCAATATATCCGGCAATGCCGCAGGATTAAGTTGAAGCGATTCCCAAGCTGTTGGATCAAGTGGTGGCACATGAGGATCGCCGCTGTGACCGAGTTGTGCCGATGTCACCATAACATCAGCTAAATGGACAATAGCTACTTCGCTTGCAAATTCTTGTGCATCCGTTGGATTGTGATGAAATTGTGTTATTTCAATTAATGATGCTGGTAGACGCCAGGCTTTAACTAAAGCTGCGCCAACATCAGTATGGTTAAAACCAAGCACATGTTGTTCGGCCTGATAAATAATTTCATTGCCAAATTGTGCTCGATTAATGGCTTCTTTGGCGAGTTCGGGAACAGATTGATACATCACTAAACAACCAATATTGTGCAGTAGCCCTGCAATGAAAAACCGTTCGGGAATATCGAACTTGCATGTTTTTGCCAAGAGCTTAGCGGTTAAAGCACAAGCAAGACTGTGCCGCCAGAATTCAGTCATATTGATTAAATTATCAGGAATGCCTCTAAATGCATTTATCACCGAGGTGGCGAGCACCAATTGAATTAATTCATTGGTACCGATAATAGTGATGGCACGAGAAATAGTATTAATTTGTGATGGAAACCCATAAAAAGGACTATTAACGATCTTAAGTAATCGTGTTGCCAAGGCTGGGTCGGTATTAATGACATCACTTATCTGATCAGAGGATGTATTCGGATTTTGTATTAATGCATCAAGCTGAGTATAGGTGGTAGGAGGGGAAACCAACTCAAGTGATTTATTAACCAATGCATCGGGGGTCAGTGCCATTATTATTACTCTGTTTCGCTTGTTTGGGCATCATCAAGCTGCAAATCAAATAAAACTTTGATGGCAGGATGATCGCGATCAGTATATCGAAAAAGCTGTTCGCGTTGCTCTCGCTGTTGTTCAGTCAGTTTTTCTGGTGCGTTTTGTTCCGTCATATTACCGAATGCCTACCGTTGATGATTGAAACATAAATTGGCTGATACTTGCCCCCAGTTTACCTGCAAACCGATCCAGATAGTTAGGGCGAGGCGTGTAATCAATAATGTCTTCGGCGCCAATGATATCTCTTGCGACAGTACTACTATTCGCCAAACCATCAATTAAACCTAATGGCAGTGCTTGTTCGCCTGACCAGAACAGTCCTGAAAACAAATCAGGATCATCAGCAAGACGATCGCCTCGACCTGCTTTAACCACATCAATAAATTGTTGATGGATATTATCCAACATCGTGTGAGCATGTTTTACATCTTGTTCTCTCATCGGTAAAAACGGATCAAGGAAGGCCTTATTTTCACCAGCGGTTAAAGAGCGACGTTCAATCCCTAATTTTTCGATGGTATCAGTAAAGCCAAAACTATCCATACGAACACCAATCGAGCCTACAATACTGGCTTTATCAGCGTAAATTTTTTGGGCGGCAACCGCAATATAATAACCACCGGAAGCACAAATATCTTGAATAACAGCATAAACGGGGAAGTCTGGCCGTGTTTCTTGTAGTCGTTTAATTTCATCATTAATAATACCTGCTTGCACAGGGCTGCCACCCGGTGTATTCAGCCTTAAAATCAGCCCTTGCGCATTCGGGCTATCAAATGCATCACGGATCCCAGTAACAATGGTATCGGCATTGGCTTCCGCATCAGCAGCAATAACCCCTGCGATGTCAACAATGGCGGTATGAGCTTCTGATGGCGTCGACATATCATTTTTAGGAAATGCCAGCATTAATATTGCGACTAGATATAGCAACATTAAGCCCTTAAATACATAACCCCAACGGCGGCTAGTACGCTGTTCTTTTAGAGCGGCAAAAGCGAGATCTTCCAACACCTGACGTTCCCATGTGCCGGAGTTATCTGCTGTATTTGTCGTGTTATTTGAACTGGAAGGTGGAAAGTCACCAAATGTGGCCATATCTGCATTCGTCCTGTTTTAGATAGTGACGTAAATCATAACAAGTATCTCACTACAAGTCGTTTAAAAATCGATCTACTTGATGTAGATTATCGACAATCGCTTGAGGTTGGCAGGCTTGGAGGGTTTTGATGTCATGAGCGCCATGACTAATGCCTAAGCTATCGGCTCCTGCATTATTGGCCATTTGTAAATCATATTCAGTATCACCAATCATCAGTGTTTGTTTGGGCTCAACTCCAAAATAGTCCATTAATTGTTCTAGCATTTGAGGATGAGGTT
>JAUXFA010000246.1 GCA_030620285.1 Piscirickettsiaceae bacterium | reverse complement strand
TTGAATGTTGTTACGGGATTAATGGCCATCTCAGAAGTGCCGGGCTATCAATGTGACGCAGTGACACGGCGTAGCAGTGCATTACAGCAAACACCGGAAAATCAACAAGCAGCTGTGGCTCGAATGAATGCTAAAGAAGCTAATAAGCATAATGTTAGTGAAGCAGATAGGGTTACGCTTAACCAAGGTCATTCTACAGTTGATATGCCATTTGAAATTGATAATGCCATTGCGGATGGCTGCATTTATCTGGCGGCAGGTATCGGACAAACAGCAACGCTAGGCGCTGCTTTTTCAAATGTGACGGTTACGTGGGTAAATCATGATTGATTTAATCATATCCATTGCTGACTGGGTTGTTGCCCATACAGTGTTGTATACAGTGATTAAAATAGTGGCGATTATTATCCCACTAATGTTGAGTGTGGCTTATTTGACTTTGGCTGAACGTAAAGTCATTGGTTTTATTCAAGTTCGAATTGGTCCTAATCGTGTTGGCCCATGGGGATTATTACAGCCAATTGCGGACGGCCTTAAATTAGCATTAAAAGAAGTCATTCTGCCGGCCAAGTCAAACTTATATTTATTCTTAGTGGCACCGGTATTAGCGATTGGCCCAGCATTGGCAGCATGGGCAGTAATGCCATTTGATGCCACTATGATCTTGGCAGATATTGATGCCGGATTGCTGTATATCTTAGCCATTACTTCAATGGGCGTGTATGGCATCGTTATAGCAGGTTGGGCATCCAATTCACGTTATGCATTTTTAGGTGCCTTGCGATCGGCTGCTCAAGTAGTGTCCTATGAAATAGCAATGGGCTTTGCCTTAGTGGGTGTTTTAGTGGCTGCGGGTAGTTTGAATTTGGGCGAGATTGTTATGGCCCAGCAAGGTGGTATTTTCCACTGGTATTGGTTGCCATTGTTGCCGTTATTCGTAGTGTACTTTGTATCAGGTATTGCAGAAACAAACCGGGCGCCATTTGATGTGTCCGAAGGTGAGTCGGAGATTGTGGCGGGCTTCCATGTTGAATATTCAGGCATGGCATTTGCGGTATTTTTCTTAGCGGAATATGCCGATATGATTTTGATATCAATGTTGGCTGCAGTGATGTTTATGGGTGGCTGGTTATCACCATTCCAAGGCACATTTATGGAAACGTGGTTTTTGTGGGTGCCAGGAATAGTATGGTTATTAATGAAAACATCATTCTTCCTATTCCTTTATCTCTGGTTTAGGGCGACATTCCCACGCTACCGTTATGATCAAATTATGCGTTTGGGGTGGAAAATATTTATTCCAGTGACTTTAGTATGGTTAGTGGTGGTGGCAACAGCACAAGTATACGATATTGGACCTTGGTTTACGGAGGCGGTGTCATGAACTCTGTCCGTCATTTCTTCAAGAGCTTTTTGCTATGGGAGTTATTACTGGGTTTGAAACTAACTGGTCGTTATTTATTTGCCAAAAAAATAACAGTGCAATATCCAGAAGAACAAACACCACAATCGCCACGCTTTAGAGGTTTGCATGCTTTACGACGGTACCCCAATGGCGAAGAACGTTGCATTGGTTGTAAATTGTGTGAAGCAGTTTGTCCTGCTTTAGCGATTACCATTGAAACTGAACCTCGTGATGATGGTACTCGACGTACCACCAAATATGATATTGATTTATTCAAATGTATTTTTTGTGGATTTTGTGAGGAATCATGTCCAGTTGATTCGATTGTTGAAACCCGTATTTTTGATTACCACTTTGAAAATCGTGGTGAAAATATTATGACTAAAGATCGATTGTTGGCGATTGGCGATCAAAATGAACCACAAATAGCAGCAGATCGTGCTGTAGATGCGGAGTATCGTTGATGGCTATTGAACAATTGGTATTTTATGGCTTCGCAGCGATTCTATTATTTTCTGCCACCATGGTGATCACAATACGTAATCCAGTGCGTGCCGCTCTATTTTTAATATTGGCTTTTTTCACTAGTGCCGGCATCTGGTTATTGCTGGAAGCTGAATTTTTGGCGTTAACCCTAGTATTAGTTTATGTCGGTGCGGTGATGGTGCTGTTTTTGTTTGTAGTCATGATGTTGGATATTGATCTAGCGCCACTACAAGAAGGTTTTACTAAATATTTACCGTTAGGTATTGTCGTGGCAGGGTTGATCACTGTTGAGATGATAGCGGTTCTAGGCGCTTCCCACTTTGGTCTAGATATTGTTTCCACACCAATCCCACAGCCGGATGGCTATAGCAATACCAAAGAAATTGGATTATTGCTCTACACAGTCTATGTCTACCCATTTGAAATTGCATCAGTGATTTTAACAGTAGCCATAGTGGCAGCTATTACCCTAACTTTACGCAACAAAACCAGTAAATCACAAGATCCAGGCCAGCAAGTTAAAGTGCGAAAACAAGACCGTATTCGAATCGTTAAAATGGCTGCAGTTAAACAGCAAGATAGTGATCAGGAGGCAGCGCCATGATCGCATTATCAGACTTTTTAATCTTGGGAGCCTTACTATTCAGTTTATCGGTGGCAGGCATTTTCATTAATCGTAAAAATATCATCATTTTATTGATGTGCATTGAATTAATGCTATTAGCTGTCAATTTAAACTTTATTGCCTTCTCTCATTTCTCGGGTGATATAGCAGGGCAAATATTTGTATTCTTTATTTTGACCGTGGCGGCTGCTGAAGCAGCGATAGGGTTAGCAATTTTAGTGGTGTTATTCCGTAATATGAATACCATCAATGTCTCCGAACTCGACAATCTTAAGGGCTAACTGGTGACTCAATCTTTACTCCTTAGCATTGTTTTAGCACCATTAATCGGTAGTATTTTGCCGGGTCTTTTTGGCAAAAAAATAGGTAAAGTCTGGTCACACCGAGCTGCAACGTATGGTGTAGGAATTGCCTTTGCATTATCACTATGGGTACTTAAGTTAGTTGTTGTTGATGGCGAAACATACAATCAACAAGTTTACCAATGGCTGCAAGCGGGAAGTTTAAGCCTTGAAGTCGGCTTTATGGTTGATGCTTTAACGGCAATGATGATGGTGGTTGTCACCTTTGTATCACTAATGGTACATATCTATACTATTGGCTATATGCAC
>JAUXFA010000251.1 GCA_030620285.1 Piscirickettsiaceae bacterium | reverse complement strand
TAAACGTTTGCCACCATTCAATGTGCCATAACGCATGGCTACAAGAAGTTGTGCTGATGTTTGATTGCTACTCGGTAACCGTTCAGCAAGAGCCTGTTCGATACGAGCCTGTCGCTGCTGCACCCAATCAGCAAGAATAAAACTATTGGTCACGATTCAGAATGATTAGGTTCAAAATCGACCAATGTTGATTGGCCAGATTGTTGTAATAGCATTTGTACTTTTTGTTCGGCAGCTTGCAATGATTGTTGGCAATCACGGGTGAGTAATACACCACTTTCATATAGTTTTAACGATTCTTCAAGGCTGATATCACCTTGTTCAAGGCGAGCAACTAATGATTCCAGCTCCGTTACTGCCTGTTCATAACTTAGTTTTTTTCGTTTTGCCACCACGTCGGCCTTTAAACAAAATTAATCCAGAACATATTATAAGTTAATCCCCAAATTCTTGCCTGTTGTATTGTTTGGTTTCGCTTTTATACTGTTTTGCTTTGAGTGTTCAAGCTATAATAATACGATGCAAAAAATTAGCCGAGGATTTCATGATTTATCGCCATCACCCACTGGCTGTGTTGCCACGATTGGCAATTTTGATGGTGTGCATTTAGGCCATCAAGCGGTACTGAATCAATTGGCAATGAAGGGCGATACCCTCAGCTTGCCAGCAGTTGTTATTACTTTTGAGCCTCAAGCCAATGAGTTTTTTTCTCCTGATAATGCCCCTGCACGGTTAAGTCGTTTTCGGGAAAAAGTGGAAGCATTACGATGCTATTCTATTCAGCAACTATGTGTATTGCGGTTTAATAAAAAACTAGCACAAATGACGGCAGAGCAATTTATTCAACGCTTGCTTGTTGATGGTTTAAATGTGCGTTATTTAGTGGTCGGTGATGATTTTAAGTTTGGCAAAGATCGCCTAGGTGATTTTGCCATGCTTCAAAAGGCTGGAGAAAAACATGGCTTTCAAGTGGTTAATATGCATACTTTTGCAGTTGATAATATGCGTGTTAGCAGCACCCGTATTCGCCAGGCATTAAGTGCTGGAGATCTGATCTTGGCAGAAAAGTTATTAGGAAGGCCTTATCGGATGAGTGGCCGGGTCGCGCATGGTGATAAGCGTGGCAGGACCTTAGGATTTCCGACTGCAAATATTCATTTGCATCGGCGGAAAGTGCCGTTAAGTGGTGTGTATGTAGTACAGTTATATGGAATAGAAGGTGAGCCCATTCAAGGTGTGGCTAATGTCGGTATTCGTCCAACAGTGGGTGCTGATAAAGCGTTATTAGAGGTTCATCTATTTGATTTTGATCGTGATATCTATGGTGAGCATGTCCAGATCTATTTTTTACAAAAATTACGTAATGAGCAAAAATTTGCAGGCTTAGATGATTTGGTCGTTCAAATTAAGCAAGATTGTAAACAAGCGATACATTACTTTGCTAACGATTAAAAAAACAGCCAGACCCAACTAAATGAACCTGACTGTTTTTGTGTCTTAAACTAGCAATTTTTAGTGGGTGATAACGCGAGGTAGATCTTTAGCTTGCGCGACCCAGTCAGTGACTTGAGATGCTGAAGGCACTTGGCGAACAAGATTTTTCTCTTCATTCACTTCAGCCATTTTTGCTTGAAGGTTTTCAGCATTACGTTGGGCTAATTCAGGAACAGTATCAACACCTGCACATTCAAGAAGATCAGCATATTGTGTGCTAACACCCTTGATGCGAGAAAGATCAGCACGATTTGCCCAGCCAAGAATTAGTTTTTCACTAATGCCTGATTTTTCAGCTATGTCTTTCCGACCTTTTTTGACACAGCAGACTTCTAAAAGATTTTCTATTGAAGTGAGTCCTGCAGCTTCTAGTTTTGCTGCATATGCTGCTCCGATACCTTCTATATCAGCTAATTTTGTCATGTTATTATTCCTTTACATATGGGTTATAGTTTATTTTTTAAGTAAATCTCTGATTTCACCAAGTAATACTTCTTCATTTGAAGGTGCTGGTGGTGCTTCTGCTGGTGCTTCTTCCTCTTTCTTCTTCATCGAGTTCATTACTTTAATTGCCATGAAAATAGCTACGGCGATGATCAGAAAATCGACAATTGATTGGATGAAAAGACCATATTTTATTGAAACTGCGGCTACTTCACCGTGAGCTTCTTCAAGAACGTATGCTAGACTTGAGAAATCAACACCGCCTAGCATGCTGCCAACGAAAGGCATGATGACGTCTTTTACTAAAGAAGCTATAATTTTACCAAATGCAGCACCAATAATAATACCGACAGCCATATCGACAACATTGCCTTTCATTGCAAACTCTTTAAACTCCGACGCGAAACTCATACTTTCTCTCCTAGATAGAATTATTATTTTGTTTATCTAAATAAACAGTGTTTTTCTCACTTGATGTGAATAATTAGCTTACGCTGATATGGATACTATAATATTAGCTTCAGAAATGCTATTTTCAGTATGAGTTAATTAGCTCATGATCTAGATATTGAGTTGTTGGTGTAGTGAATGGACTGTTGTGGTAGCCATTTCTCAATTACATGCCAAGGCCATTTTTTGGTTATTTTTCTAGTTCTAAAAAAACACCCTAAAATAATCAGGTATTAATTTGGAGGATGCTATCAATAACTTAAATCTACCACCACACTGTTTTCCAATTCCAGTGCAACTCTGTTATGAATAACCTCTTCCTCTCTACTTAAAAAGTAAAGATCATTCATATTGGCAAGCTAATATTTAGACTGCTTAGTAAGTGATAATATGCAAAAAAGGTAATAACACTTAGCCCAACAACTAATAGAATCCTGTATTTAAAGCCGTGTTGATGGAATTTATTCCGATATTTGTGTTCAGCTACATCCATCATTTCATCGCCGAAATAAATGGATAAAAATGTTCCTAAAGCACTGATAATCAATATCCCCCAATATGGATATGGCTCTGTCAGAATACGTTTTAGTAAACTAGTTATAAACGTTAGCTCATAAGTCTTCGCTGTATTCATGAGCATGAAAATATTGACTCCAATGGCTGCAAGCC
>JAUXFA010000089.1 GCA_030620285.1 Piscirickettsiaceae bacterium | reverse complement strand
TACATAAGGTATCGCCATGCAATAATAGTGTCTTTGTGCCGTAAAGGTCGATGACATAACTATCTGGGAGTAATTCGCAAGCTGTCTGTTTGGCAAAGTCTTTACCGATCATAAAATCACGATTACCGACCATTAAATATGTTTTTATGTTGGCGTTATGAAGCTGTTGTAACTGTTCAATTAAAGGGCTGAACTCAGCCGGCACTACATCATCGCCTAACCAGGTATTAAATAAATCCCCTAGAATATAGAGTGCTTTTATGTCTTTTGTCGCTGTTTTCAGGAAGTGAACAGTGAGTTCAATCCGTTCCTTATCATCAGGTCTAAGATGAAGATCTGAAATAAATAATGTTGTCATAGAAAATTTAGCCCTTCGTTAAAAGGGCTAAATAATGAGTGTTATTCAACAATACTGGCTTTAGTAATAATGACATCTTCAGCAGGCGCATCTGTTGGAAATGGACCTTTGTGACCCGTTTCAACAACACGAATTTCATCTACCACATTCATGCCTTCAATCACTTTTCCAAAAACGGCGTAGCCCCAGCCAGCTTGATTCTCTTCACGAAAATCGAGGAAGCCGTTATCAGCTACATTGATAAAAAATTGGGCAGTGGCAGAATGTGGGTCGCCAGTGCGGGCCATAGCAATTGAACCTATTACATTGCTTAAGCCATTATTAGCTTCATTTTTAATCGGTGCATTGGGTGATTTTTGGGCAAAATCTGGGGTAAACCCACCGCCTTGAATCATAAAATTGGAGATAACACGGTGGAAAATGAGACCATCATAAAAGCCATCTTCAACATAGCTTAAAAAGTTTGCGACGGTATTAGGTGCTTTGTCTTGGTTTAATTCAATGACAATATCACCATGATTGGTTTCTAGCTTTACTTGTGGCAAGGTTTGATCTCCTTCAGCATTTGCAGAGAATGAAAGGGTTATTAAGAGTAGTGGTGCGAGATATCGAAAGAAAGTTTGCATAACTATTTTATTTGATAATTATTAAAAACTGTAATGATAGAGTAAATATCATTTTAAGTGGAGTGTTTTAGCTATTTTTCATTGTCAACATACCGTAAAATATGCTGCTAATAGCCAACAGCGTAAAGATAAGCGAGTCCCCGATGCTACAGATCCATAATAGTCTAAGCAAACAAAAAGAAGTATTTACACCGATTGAGCCCGGGAAGGTTAAATTGTATGTTTGCGGTATGACTGTGTATGACTTATGTCATGTTGGTCATGCAAGAGTGATGGTGGTATTTGATGTGGTCACGCGTTATTTGAGAGCCAGTGGTTATGAAGTGACTTATATCCGAAATATCACTGATATTGACGATAAAATCATTGCCCGCGCTAATGAAAATGGTGAAAATATTCAATCGCTAACAGAGCGGTTTATTGATGAGATGAATCAGGACGCGGATGCTTTGGGGGTGATAAGACCCAGCCAAGAGCCGAAGGCAACCGAGTCAATGGCTGAGATCATCACTATGATTGAAACGTTGATCGCAAAAGGTTTTGCGTATGCATCGGATAATGGTGATGTTTATTATGATGTCAGCGAATTTGATGGCTATGGCAAATTATCAGGTCGTAACATTGATGAGTTACGTGCAGGAGAACGGGTAGCCGTTAATGAAGCTAAGAATGATCCATTAGATTTTGTATTGTGGAAAGCGGCAAAGCCAGAAGAACCGGCATGGGATTCACCTTGGGGTAATGGCCGTCCTGGTTGGCATATTGAATGTTCGGCGATGTCAGCAACGACTTTAGGTGAACACTTTGATATTCATGGTGGCGGCCAAGATCTACAATTTCCTCATCATGAAAATGAGATTGCCCAGTCGGAAGGTGCGCATGGTTGTCAATCAGTCAATTATTGGATGCATAATGGTTTTGTGCGAATTGATGATGAAAAAATGTCTAAATCATTGGGTAATTTTTTCACTGTTCGGGAAGTATTAACAAAATACTCAGCTGAAGTTGTTCGCTATTTTATTTTAACGAGTCACTATCGTAGTCCGCTTAATTATTCTGATCAGTCATTGGAGCAAGCTAAATCTGCATTAACACGATATTACACGGCATTACGTAATGTAGATGTTCAGGCTAATGTGGATTGGCAGACTGATGAGGCTTATGGTTCACGATTTAGTGATGCAATGGATGACGATTTTAATACGGCTTTAGCCTTGTCTGTTATGGCTGATGTCCGACAAGCTATCAATAAAGCAAGTGAACAAAATAATACTGATCAGGAAAGTTATTTAGCTGGACTGCTACATTCTTTTGGTGACGTTCTTGGATTATTTCAACAAGATTCGGAAGACTTTTTGCTTGGAGATAGTGATGATATTGTCAAGATTGAAAGTCTTATCGAACAGCGAAATACTGCCCGTGCTGAAAAAGATTGGGTAAAGGCCGATCAGGTTCGTGATGAATTAACAGCACTGGGCATCGTGATAGAAGATAATGCTGGCCAGACTAGCTGGCGTCGGGTGTAAGGTTATTACTTAGCCATCATGTAATTGTTCAGCTGCATACAATGTGTTTTCCATCAATGTAGCAACTGTCATCGGCCCCACACCGCCTGGTACTGGCGTGATCCAAGATGCTTTTTGTTTCGCAACATCAAACTCCACATCGCCGACCAATTTGCCATTTTCAAGGCGATTAATACCGACATCAATGACAATGGCACCCTCTTTAATCCATTCGCCAGGGATAAAGTTGGGTTTGCCAACAGCAACAACTAAGAGACTTGCCCGGCGAACTTGCTGTTCTAAATTGGTTGTCATGCGGTGACAAACAGTTGTGGTACATCCTGCTAATAATAACTCTAAAGCCATTGGCCGGCCGACAATATTGGAAGCACCTACAACTACTGCATCTTGTCCTCGTAAATCAATTCCTATTTTTTGCAATAATGTAATAACGCCTTTAGGGGTGCAGGGGCGAAGTAGTGGATTGCGCTGAGCAAGCCGGCCTATATTATAGGGGTGAAAACCATCGACATCTTTATGGGGCACAATATGTTCAATCACCGCATCTTTATTAATATGGTCTGGTAAGGGTAACTGGACAAGAATACCGTCGATTTCATTATCATTATTGAGCTTGTCGATGAGTGAGAGTAATTCTGCTTCTGTCGTTGTATCAGGTAAATCATAGGAATCTGATTTGAAACCAATTTGTTCGCAACTACGGCGTTTACTGCCCACATAAACTTGGGATGCAGGGTCGCCGCCAATAAGTATTACTGCCAATCCTGGACGACGTTTACCTGCGGCTAAACGGCTATCATTAATCTTTTTAAGGTCTTGTTTAAGTTCAGCAGCAATAGCTTTACCATCTATAAGTTGTGCACTCATTAAGTGGTTCCGAGCAATCAAAAAAGAGTATGTTCTCACGTTGGCTTAAGAACATCAAAGCAGTGATTGACTGATGATAGTCATCGGCGTATCATTTCGCCTTTCTTCGGGGATGTCTGTCTTCGAAATGTCGGGGCATAGCGCAGTCTGGTAGCGCATCTGGTTTGGGACCAGAGGGTCGGGAGTTCGAATCTCTCTGCCCCGACCACTTTCAAAACCTATATAATATCCCGCCTATTGATTTCATCATGCGCCCGTAGCTCATTTGGATAGAGCATCGTCTTTCATCCAATCCAATGATGCCCATTGATCTTTAGCCGCTAATCGTTGAACCAGTTCTTTGAGTTGAGTTAATTCGGTTTGTAATAAATCTAGCTCTTCATCCTGAGCGATCTTTGATTCTTTCAATAATTTTTGCTCAGTTTTCAACGCCAAAATCTCAGCGTCTTTTTCTAACATCTTTTTATCTTGCACTATTACTTTTTGATTCAACCCCTGAATAGCCGCCAAAGCCACACCGCTGGTATCTAAGGTGGCAATGCCTTTTGGGCTTTCACCTAAGCCAAACGCGGTATGAAAGTCTTCTGCCATGGGGCCGATATGACGGATACCTTGTTTGCTGTCTTTATAGCTCCATTCATTAATGGGTAGTGCTAAGACTTTATTTAATATCTGCTCACTGTTCATAGCAATAATGTTGTGTTTTGCTTCACGACTAGACAGTTCAGTGAGATTACCTTGAATAGTTAAATCACCGGCATTACTTAACTTAAATTCAACATTACCGGAGCCTTGGCGCGATATCCGAAAGTCATTACCTGAGTTGGCAAAAGACCATTCGACACCTGCATCGATATTATTGATATTGAACTTAGTATTACCTTTGTTTTTAAGTTCAAATAGAGTGCGGGCTGTAACAGTAGCATTGGTTTCTTCAACAACAACTTTAGCAGTGCCATCAGCACGAGTCACATGCAAGGTGCTGGTCGGCAATTGTGTACCCACACCTAATATGCCATCAATACCCACTAACCTATTGTCAAATTCACCATAGATTAAAGGAGCATTGGAAAAAAATGCGTCAACTGGGCTATCGATTGAACCATCCGCGCTATCAATATATAGCTTATTAGAGCCAGATCCGGCTGCATTAAAACCTGCCGTATAACCAATAAAGACATTACCAGAGCCGGTGATATTATTAAAACCAGCTCCAGTACCAACAAAAGTATTAAAATGTCCACTGGCATTATAAAATCCCGCTCCGGTTCCTAGAAAGAGATTTTCTGTTCCACCAGAGTTGCTACCACCTGCCAAAGAGCCCATAAAAGTATTAAGGTCTCCTAATATGGTGCTTGCACCCGCAAAAGAACCTACAAAAGTATTATCCGTCGCTGTCGTCACTGCATTGCCAGAAAACTCACCAATGAATGTGTTATCAATGCCACCATTTAAACTAGTCCCAGCATCAACGCCATGCACAGTATTACCTGCCTGTGCAACAAGACTCGATAGAGCAAAAATACTTAGCATGCTAATGATTGTTATATTATTCATATTAATCTTCCCTAATAAATGATGGTCGTTTTATCTGTTTTCTAAAATCGCTTTGTGTACCAACAGCTAATACAGGTGGAATAATAACCCCTTTTTTTATTTCAAAACCACCCGGTAAATTACGCTGCTGTAGGCCGCCGTCATTACCACTGACCACGATAATTTCATAACTGTATTGACCATCTGTTTCATAGCCCGTCAATTGCCAGCTTATAGAAGTGCCTATAGTTATTTCCTCAAAGATAACACTACGCTCTGGCCCAACTAAGCGTATTTGCAGTTGGCTTGCCTCAGGGGTGGTCTGCACACTAAAGCCCTGCTCATCAAAGGCAATAGTGGCAGACTCTATCTCAGTAGCAAATAGAAATGAGCTTATAATTAAAAAGATACCTCCATATGCGAATGTTATGATTTTTTCCATTCAGTTTCTCCTGAAAATGATATATAGGGTTATTAGAAGTTCGTTAATTAACCGATGCAAATTGATCTTTAGCCGCTAAGCGCTGGACGATCTCTTTGAGTTGCGCGAGTTCCGTTTTCACCGTAGATAGTTCAGAAAGCTCTGTTTGCAACGCCAAAATCTCAGCGTCTTTTTCTAACATCTTTTTATCTTGCACAATTACTTTTTGATTCAATCCCTGAATAGCCGCCAAAGCCACACCGCTGGTATCTAGGGTAGCAATGCCTTTGGGGTTTTCTCCTAAACCAAACGCCGTATGAAAGTCTTCAGCCATCGGACCGATATGACGAATACCTTGCTGACTGTCTTTATAACTCCATTCATTAATGGGTAGTGCTAATACTTTATTTAATATCTGCTCACTGTTCATGGCAATGATGTTGTGTTTTGCTTCACGACT
>JAUXFA010000237.1 GCA_030620285.1 Piscirickettsiaceae bacterium | reverse complement strand
TTTGCAGCAGCCATAGATGATTCTAATTGTTCTATCAATAATCGGCGATTTGGTAACTCAGTCAGCGTGTCGTAATAGGCATACTAAGAAATCTTCTGCTCAGACCGTTTCCGACTGGTAATATCATGCAGGGTCCCAGTGAGCATCCATTGACCAAAATTTTGTGTAACATCAGTGCGGTCATGAATATTGACTATATCGCCATTTTTACGAACAATTCGATATTCAACATCATATGATTTTTTATCGTGTAATGCTGAACGCATAGCATTCATGAATGTAGTTCGGTCTTCAGGATGGACACATCTTAAGGTGCCTGCATAAGTAATGTCTTGTTGCTGAGGATCCAAGCCCATTAAGCGATACAACTCATCTGAGCACTGAAATGCTGGCGTTTTAAAATCCCACTGCCAATAACCCAAATGGGCAATGCTCTGTGCATTAGCGAGCATATCTTTATGTAAAGATAACTCCCGCAATGTTTGATTTGCCTTGAGAATATAACGTACACGGTGACTAAATATTGGCCATTTTAATGGTTTGGTCATAAAGTCAGTAGCACCAACATGGAACGCTTTTTCTATATCCTGAGGCTGATCTAAGCCTGTCACCATTACAATAGCAGCATGGCTTCCATTGGGTAACTTACGAATCTCGGTACAACATTCAAAACCATCTATGCCAGCCATAGTGACATCTAACAGCGTAAGCTCAGGTGAATATTCTTTAAATTTCTCAATTGCCTGCTCACCACTTTCAGCTTCGATAATATTAAGATCGGAACCTGACAAGGCATGCGACATCAACAAACGAATTGCGGGATCATCATCAACGATCAATATCGTGGGCTTAGATAATTTGATATCGGTCAATTAACAGCTCCGACTCTTTTATTCAACACTTGCTCAACATCCGCAAAACTTGCTGTCAGACCCAAAATCAACTCTTTTATATTGCCCATCTCACCTGCGCCACGACCAATATGCTCTATTGCTTTTGCAATATGTTGTATCCGTAAAGCACCGATAGTGCCAGAACTAGACTTAAGTGAATGTGCAGCTTTGAATAAAGCGTCATTATCATCATCCATTTCTGCTTGCTGAATTTGTTCAATCAATAGTGGAGAATGCTGTAAATATAATTGGATTATTTGTCTAACAATCTCGCCACCGGTATCAACAGACATCTCATAGACTTCATCTAACTGTTCATGAGCTAATATCGGTAAATCAACGTTGTCATTTATGGCTTCGGTCACTTCATCTGTACTCACTATCTCATAGGACCATTTATGGAGACACTGGGCTAATTTATCACGGGTAAAAGGTTTTAATAAGGTGTCATTCGCACCCGCTCGCTGAAAGTGCTCACTTACTTCATGTTGGGTATCAGCTGTTAGGGCAATAATTGGAGTGTTAAAATTCAATGAGTCTGGTCCTAGCTCACGTATTTGTTCCGTTGCAAGAACACCATCCAAAACAGGCATATGGTAGTCCATAAAAATCAGATCATACTTTTTAGCAGTTGCCATTGTAACTGCCTCTAAACCATTTTTTGCCACTTCACAGCTATAATCTAGGGTTGTTAATAGTTTCTCTGCCACCAACTGGTTGATTGGATTATCTTCTGCAAGTAAGACATGTCCAGCACTTGTTATCAACTCAACGCTCCTTGTTTTGTATCATTGGCTTTCATGATATGCAAACCGTTATCCTTAATGTTCCGTTCAAATTAACAGACTGAAATCTTAACTTGGTCAAGTATCGTCTAAAACATTCAGCTAATCAAATTAACATTGATAACAAAAATGATATTAACGTGTTGCATCAAGATTATATTTATCAACGATCTGATAATAGCTACCATCTTGTTTCATTTCTTCAATCGATTGATTAAAATCACTGATAATTTTTAGAGCAGACTTATTGGCTTTACTGACTGCAAAATACAGATTTTTATACGTTAAAGGGGGCTCAACAAATTCAAACGTGGTTGATTCTTTAGGAAAAAATTGCTGCAACTTATAATTAAGGGCTCGCTCATCACCTAGTGTTAACTCAATTGTTCCCGCCTCAAGCTTTTTCAGGTTTTGAACAATATGGTGTGCAGGAATCTTTATCAGATCTCTTGATTGCACGAACTCCTCACCATAAGCATAGTCACGCACGACACCAATCATATATCCTCTCAAATCACCTAACTGTTGATAGTTCAGCTGTAATGATTTCTTTTTTATAAAACTGATTTTGTTCTCAAGATACGGTTCGCTATACAATAAGTCTCGCTCTCGATCTGCTGTTTTCCATATTGCACAACTAGCATCATAAACGCCTAATCGAACACCTTCTAATGCCCGCTGCCAACTATCAAGAGACAATGTTGATTTATAGCCTTTCCGTTTAAGGGCTGTAGCTACAAGCTCAGCCGACAGCCCTCTTTCTGGCATACTGTCATCAACGTATGGGGACCATTGACTACTCACTATACTAATAGTCTGGGTGAAACCTGTTGTGGAAAAAAAAGAAGCCACTAATACCAATAACAATAATAAATGTCGGTTAAGCATAATCAAATCATCCGTCCATGTAATTAATTGAGAGTGTAGTATACATCTCATCTATTTATCTAAACTTGGCTCCACTTCAAATTAATGGTCACGCCAACAATGTGATAATGCACAATAAAAGTCCTCAACACCTAACAGGTCCTGAGGGCACCCATCTATTGTTCATAGGTGGAAGTATTCAACAGTATCATATTGTTGAAACGGGTTTTAGGTTCAGGGAAGATAAGATAGAATTTGCTAAGATGCAATATCAAAGATACTGTTCTTAAAGGGGTTTGTGATGGCCGATAATGATGAAATAGATGAACGTTTAGATGAGGACTCTACCGATGAAGATGCATCAAACGAAGAAAAGAAAGGTCTTTCAAAACCACTGATAATCAAGATTGCCATTGGTATCACAATTTTACTGATTGGCGTGGGTAGCTATTTCTTTTTTATCGTAAAAGATAAGCCCGCTGAACAGGAATCAATTTCCGAAATAGACAACCTTATTGATACAGAAACTGCCCCTGACATGGCTACTAAGCTTCTTGAAATGCGAGAAGAGGCGGTAACACTTCGAGAACAAAATCTAAGTCTGAAACAACGAATAATGGAATTGGAATCTCAGAATCCACCGAATGGGGAAACAGCTAAACCTGAAGAA
>JAUXFA010000157.1 GCA_030620285.1 Piscirickettsiaceae bacterium | reverse complement strand
GTCGATGGCAGGAATGCGTAAATTAACACCCAAATTAGCGACGCTGAAAGAACGTTATGGTGATGATAAACAAAAATTCAATCAAGCAATGATGGATTTATATCGCACAGAAAAGATCAATCCATTGGGCGGCTGTTTGCCAATCCTAGTGCAAATGCCAGTATTCTTGGCTTTTTATTGGGTATTAGTCGAAGCGATTGAATTGCGTCAAGCGCCCTTTATTTGGTGGCTACAAGACTTAACAGCAATGGACCCTTACTTTATTTTGCCGGTGTTATTTGGGCTGAGTATGTTCTTCCAGCAAAAGTTGAACCCTGCTCCACAAGATCCGGCTCAAGCAATGGTAATGAAGGCATTTCCGATAGTATTTACGGTCTTTTTTGCTTTCTTCCCATCAGGGTTGGTGTTGTACTGGGTGGTGAATAATATCTTGTCAATTGCTCAGCAATGGCATATCACTCGCAAATTAGGCGCTTTATAATCTGCTAATGGATACCATTGTTGCAATTGCCACTGCACCGGGGCGTGGTGGTGTTGGTGTTGTCAGGTTGTCAGGTCATAAAAGTGCTGATATAGCCAAAGCGATATGCGGCAAACTACCTGCAGCTCGGTTTGCTCAATTTAGTCATTTTAGCGATCATGATGGTGAAATAATTGACAGCGGGATTGCATTGTTTTTCCCAAATCCAGCTTCCTTTACTGGCGAAGATGTCATCGAGTTGCAAGGACATGGTAGCCCATTAGTTTTAGACCGGCTGTGCCAGAGAGCGATTAGTCTTGGTGCTAGAATGGCTCGACCAGGTGAATTCTCGGAGCGGGCCTTTCTCAATAATAAAATGGATTTGGCACAAGCTGAGGCGGTGGCTGATCTTATTGAGAGCTCTACCCAACAGGCTGCCCGTAGTGCAATGAAGTCATTACAGGGTGTATTTTCAGACCGTATAAATAAACTGTTAACACAACTGACAGAATTGCGAATGTATGTGGAAGCAGCAATCGATTTCAGTGATGAAGAAATCGATTTTCTGGCAGAAGCTGCAGTGGGCGATCAACTGCAAGCATTACTAACAACCGTTGATGAGATTAGCCGTAGTGCTCAACAAGGACGATTATTGCGGGATGGCATGAGTGTGGTGATTGCTGGTCAACCGAATGCGGGGAAATCGAGTCTTCATAATCAGTTAGCGGGACATGATGCGGCTATTGTGACCGATGTGGCAGGCACGACACGTGATATTTTACGAGAACAAATTAACCTTGACGGTTTGCCTCTTCGCATATCTGATACCGCTGGTTTACATGATTCAGCGGATATTGTGGAACAAGAAGGCATCCGTCGAACCCAAAAGGAGCTTGCCCAAGCCGATCATATTTTGCTGGTGATTGATGATGCTCAGGGCATGACGGTTAAAGATAAACAGATCCGAACTACATTGCCGCAGGACATTCCTTTAACGATTATTCGTAATAAAATTGATAAAGCGGATCGGCAAGCATCAATTACTCAGGATGACCAAGACACCATATTGTTTTTATCAGCTAAAACAGGCGATGGCATAGATTTGTTAGAAAAACATTTATGTGATTCGGTTGGCTACCATCCTCAGGACGAAGGCGTGTTTATTGCTCGCCGTCGTCATCTCGATGCACTTGAGCGTGCGCATACTGCTATTGAAACAGGTTATCATCGTCTTGATGGTATGGGAGCTGGAGAGTTATTGGCAGAAGAACTTCGTCAAGCGCAACATGCTTTAGGCGAGATTACCGGCACCTTTAGCAATGAAGATTTATTAGATAAAATCTTTTCTAGTTTTTGTATTGGAAAATAACGCAATATTATTGTTTAATTACCGATCTATTTAGATTATTTTTACTAGCGAATCAATAAAGGATTATTGTTTACGGAGAAATGTGTGGAAAAACATTTTAAAATCCAATTTTCATTAGTTATCTTTTTGATGTTTGTATTGGGTATTGTCAGCATCTATTTTTTAGAAAATCTCTATATCACCACCAAACATATGTACGAGCATCCGTACACGGTTAGCAATAAACTAAAAGAAATAAAGATTTCGGTCCACCAAATTCATTTGTCTACATTAGCGGTTGATGAGCTGGATATTCGTGATATTGGCTTGGAGGATGCTAACAATAGGAAAAATCTAAATATTATCGCGGCTCAATATCTTGGTGATCAACAAGATGTCACTAAAGCGCATGAGCTGTATGATAAATGGCTATCAAAAAAGGTATACGATAGTGATAGCACGATCGAAAATGAGCAAGTTATCTTTGAACAATTGTTGCAGGCAATAGAATTTCTTTCATTGTTTGCTGACAATAAGGCTATATCATTCTATGAGCAGGCAAAAAAAGAAGCGCAATCATATCCGCTGTATATTGGTGTTTTTTTGTTTGTAGCAGCTATTATTTCTTTTTTGTTATTAATGCGGACTTTAAAAGAATTAGCAAGTATCACCGGTCACCGGAAACAATATCTTAATCTAATTGATCAAAATGTAATGATTGCAGCCATTGAAGAAGATAGTCGTGTTTTTGATATTAGCAATCGTTTAAGCCGGTTCTTATCCAAGAGAAAGTCAGATTTAATCGGTGATCAATTTAAAGATATATTTTTCGCGGCTGATGACAATCAATTTGAAGAAATGTGGCGACGCGTTCAGAGCGGTGCGACCTGGCATGGTGATGTTCAAGTTGTTAGCAATAACACTATACGGTGGTTAGGGATTGATGTGTTGCCCATGCAGACTGCAGGATCTGAATATTCAGGATTTCGTTTATTGGCAAGCGATATTACCAGTCGGAAGTCGTTAGAGAAAATATCTATCACCGATAGCCTGACGGGCTTGTTAAATCGTCGATCATTCGATGAAACGCTTGAGCGACAGACTAAGCTTGCTGCGCGTAATAAATTGTTATTGACGGTAGCCATTCTCGATGTTGATTATTTTAAACAATATAATGATACCTACGGTCATATATTTGGGGATAAAGTCTTGACTAATATTGCTGCGGTATTGAGTAAGATGTTAGCTCGGCCCGATGATTTTGTTTTCAGAATTGGCGGCGAAGAATTTTGCTTTCTGTTTAATAGCAATACTGGCGATGAGTCGAGAGCATATCTAGAAAAAATTAGACAGGCGATTCAAGATCTTAACATTGTGCACTCGCAAAGCGAGGTACATCAGTATGTCACCATATCTATTGGCGCGGCCTTTTTTGAGGGTGCACATATAGCTGATGGCAAAGCGCTAATGTCAGAAGCAGACGATAATTTATATCGTGCCAAAGAAATACGGAATCATACCGTGCAATCAGTATATGGTCAGTTGTAGCTTAGGGTGAGAATGATGAACCACAGCCACAGGTCGTGGTCGCATTGGGATTGCGAATGACAAACTGAGAGCCTTCTATGCCATCAGAGTAATCAATTTCAGCGCCGACCAAATATTGATAGCTGGTCGGATCAATCAGTAAGGTAACGCCATCTTTTTCAACTTGAGTATCTCCTTCAGAGACCTCATCTTCAAATGTGAAGCCGTATTGGAAGCCTGAGCAGCCACCACCAGTGATAAAGACACGTAATTTGAGTTGGTCATCGCCTTCTTCGATAATTAAGTCACTGACTTTTTTAGCAGCTGCATCGGTAAAATTAACAGGGCTGGGCATTTCGTTGCTCATGGGATACTCCAAAACTAAGATTGAATAAGACTATTATCTAAAAACCAAGTAACCTAGTCAAGATTAGCGCTTTTGTTCGAGTTGAAAAGTATCACTATCGTCTTCTTCGACCACGTTATGGTCCAAATCAAGAATACTGTCATCCTTTTCAGTCATGCGTATCAGTTGGCCATTGACTTCGGCACCCATGGCCATTTCTAGAAGATGATAATAGACGTTACCTTGCACTTTCGCTTGGGGGGCGAGTTCAACGTGTTCTGTTGCGTAAACATTACCTGAAATAGAACCATTGATGATTAGGTGAGGTACTTTTATTTCACCTTCAATAGAGCCTTGTTCGCTTAATGTTAGAACAGAGTCATTATCCCCTGCGGCACTAATATTGCCTGCGATACTGCCATCAACGCGTAAACCTCCGCTGAAGCTGACATCGCCTTTAATATGGGTATATTGGCCAATCAGGGTATCAATATGAGTTGATTTTGCTTTGTTTTTACCTTTCTTGAACATACGCTTACCTTCGATTATTTAGTTGTCGCTGGCAATTTGCCAGTCAAAATCTTGTGATAATGTCGTCTTTTTATTTTGTTCTAAGGTGACGGTCACAGAGTTGGGCTTAACATTGTCTGCTAATTTTATTTGTGCTTCAAGTATTTGCACATGTCTTAAGCTTAGAG
>JAUXFA010000169.1 GCA_030620285.1 Piscirickettsiaceae bacterium | reverse complement strand
GTTGGGTTGCAGATGAAAGTATTGCGCATAAAACGAGCATTACAGGTAAAGAACCAACTGCTTTGATAGCAAAAGGTACTAAACCATCACTTAGTCGTGATGAACTGGCAACGGCAGGCGTTTCTTTGAAGAATGTTCCCGAGGGTCAAGATCTATTGGCAATGATTTCTTTAACTCAAAGAAATGGCGAAGAGTACTGGCTGACTACACAGAATTTCTACAGTATTACCCGCTATAATCACAGTAGAATGTATGCAATGGCTGTTACCCAATTGTCCGAAGCTATTCGTGAACAATTTGGAAAATAATAGTGATTAATTCGACGTTAAAGTTATTGGGCGTTATTGGTCTATATGTTTTTCTTGTAGCGTGTAGTGATGTATCTGAAAAACGTGATAGTGCGCCATCAAAAACGCCTGATGTATCGAATATACCTGATGCAGTGCCTAGAGATGAACCACGTAGTAAATATGGTAATGCATCATCTTATGAAGTATTTGGTAAACGTTATTACACCTTAAAATCAAGCAAAGGCTATAAGCAAAAAGGCGTTGCATCTTGGTATGGCACCAAATTCCATGGCAGACGTACATCCAGTGGTGAGCCGTATGATATGTACGCCATGACAGCGGCTCATAAGACCTTGCCATTACCCACCTATGTTGAAGTGACTAATTTGAATAATGGTCGTAAGGTGATAGTTAAGGTTAATGATCGAGGGCCTTTCCATGGTGACCGATTGATAGATTTGTCTTATAGTGCTGCAACTAAACTGGGTATCATCAGTAAAGGTACTGGCTTGGTTGAAGTGCGAGCAATTTCTGCTGGACAGGCTCCAGTAAAAGCTGCTGCACCGATAAAATATCCTGTAATAGCTGGGCCGGTTGGCTTGTACCTACAAGTAGGTGCCTTTAAATCATCAACTAGCGCGGAACAATTGAAAACCAAATTGCAACAACAGATTGGTGATGCAATTTTGATTGTGCCATCTAAACAAGCTGAAGATCGTTGGTATCGTGTCCGTGTTGGTCCGCTTGAAAATGTGGAATATGGTGATACTTTAGCAAGTCGGTTGGTTGATTTAGGGTTTAATGATACCCATATCGTGGTCGAATAATTTATTTTTTTGAGAGTTATTAATGTTGAAAATATTTAAAAGTTTATTGCTTGTAAGTTTTGCGTTTGTAGTGACTACGTCCTACGCTGCAATCACCCCTAATCCTACTGCACCTAAAGTGGCTGCCAAGTCCTATATTTTGCAGGATTTTGCCAGTGGTCGGGTCCTCGCAGAACACGATGCGGATCTACGTCTACCACCAGCGAGTATTACCAAGTTAATGACTGCATACGTGGTTTCTCATGAACTAGAAGCTGGTAACATAGCTCTGACAGATGATGTTTTGATCAGTGAGAAAGCATGGCGGATGGTGGGTTCTCGTAGCTTTATTGAGGTCAATACAAAAGTGCCGGTCGAAGTACTGCTTAGAGGAATGATTATTCAATCAGGCAATGATGCTGCTGTGGCTTTAGCAGAACATATTGCAGGCAGTGAAGAAACATTTGCTCAGATGATGAATCAGTATGCACAACAACTTGGTATGTTTAATACTAATTATCGAAATGCAACGGGTTTGCCTGCTTCAGATCATTATACGACTGCTAGGGATATTGCGATCCTGTCAGCTGCCATTATTCGTGATTTTCCTGAAGAATATAAATGGTATGCCGAAAAAGAATATACCTATAATGGAATCACTCAACACAATCGAAATAAGTTGTTGTGGCGTGATAGTTCTGTAGATGGTTTAAAAACTGGTCATACAGAAGAGGCAGGATACTGTTTGGCAGCCTCTGCACAGCGTAGTGGTATGCGATTGATCTCTGTTGTATTGGGTACGCGAAGTGAGAATGCTCGTGCACAAGAAACACAAAAATTGTTTAATTATGGTTTCCGTTTTTTTGAAACACATGATTTATATAAGGCACAAGACAAAATTTCTGATATCAAGGTTTGGAAAGGTGCTGATAAACAGGTTGATTTAGGCTTGGCGCAGTCATTAGCAGTGACCGTTCCGAGAGGACGTTATAAAGAATTGGTAGCCACTACCAATGTTAAGCAACCGGTAATTGCTCCTATCGCAGCCGGTGAGCCATTAGGTGAAGTTGAAATACGCTTGGGTGATGAGTTGATTGCAAAGCAACCTCTTATTGCATTGGAAAGCGTTGATGACGGAAGCTGGTGGCGTCAATTACTGGATACAATATTGATGTGGATCTGGGGTTAACAAGTGCAAGACGTTTTTTTAAATGGTGAGTTTTTACCAGCTGAACAGGCAAAAGTATCTGTGTTTGATCGCGGATTCTTATTGGGTGATGGTGTTTATGAAGTCATTCCAGTGTATGCCGGAAAATGTTTTCAGTTAGACGGTCATTTGATTCGACTTCAGGCAAGTCTCGATGGTGTTCGGATGAAAAATCCACTCTCAATCAAAGAGTGGCAAACCATGATTGAGCAATTAGTTGAGCGTAATGCCGGTGGTGATCAGTCCGTTTATTTGCAGGTTACGCGTGGTGTTGCTCCTCGTGATCATGTCTTCCCAGAAGGTATTCATCCCACTGCTTTTGCAATGAGTAACCCATTGCATGCACTACCGGAGAAATATAAGACTGAAGGTATTGCCGCAATCACATTGCCGGACATTCGTTGGCAAAACTGTAATATAAAAGCGATTACTTTATTGCCAAATAGCTTGTTAAAACAACAGGCACAAGATGCTGGTGCACAGGAAGCCTTATTGATTCGTGATGGTTATTTGACCGAAGGGGCCGCAAGTAATGCCTATGCAGTTATTGATGGCACAATATATACCGCACCTAAGGATGAAAAAGTACTGCCAGGCATTACCCGCGAAGTCGTGCTTGAGTTAGCGGCCCAAAATGGTATTCCAGTCATTGAGCAGGCAGTTAGTGAAGATCAGTTAAAGCAGGCCCAAGAAGTGTGGGTCAGTAGCTCAACCAAAGAAATATTACCGATTACGCTGCTTGATGGTGAAGCAGTAGGTAAGGGGCTTCCAGGACCTGTTTGGAAACAAATAGATACCTTGTACCAACAATACAAACAACAGGGGGCAGGATGACAGAACAGCAAAATGAAACTTTGTTTGAATTTCCTTGTGATTTTCCAATTAAGGCAATGGGTGAATCAACTGCTGATTTTGATGCCATTGTGGTAACTATCGTACGGAAACATGTCGATGATATTAACGAAGGTGATGTAGTGAGTAAACAAAGTTCGGGTGGCAAGTTTACTTCGGTAACGGTCACTATTCGTGCTACTAGTAAAGCCCAACTTGATGCTATCTATCAGGACCTGAGTAGTCACGAAATGGTTAAATACGTTTTGTAAATACTCTTGCGATGATAGTAAACGATTTAGGATTGGTGGACTACTTACCAACCAGTGAGGCAATGCAATTATTTACCTCGGAGCGTGATGACAATACTGAAGATGAACTCTGGTTATTGGAACATCCACCTGTTTTTACGCAAGGTACTAATGGCAAAGCTGAGCATATACTGAATGCTGGCACTATCCCGGTAATCAATGCTGATCGTGGAGGGCAGGTCACCTATCATGGGCCAGGCCAATTAGTTGCATACACATTATTTGATTTAAAGCGCCTTCATATTGGGGTGCGTGAAATGGTATCAAGATTAGAAAATAGCGTAATATCATTACTCGCCGATCTAAATGTTTCGGCACAGTCTCGTGCCGATGCTCCTGGAGTTTATGTTGATGATCGAAAGATTGCAGCCTTAGGTTTAAGAGTAAAACGAGGCGCCTGTTATCATGGCTTAAGTTTAAATATTGATATGGACTTAACACCCTTTTCCTATATCACCCCTTGCGGTTACCCAGGTATGGAAGTAAGTGATTTAAAAAGTCTGGGACATGAAATGACAATAGAACAGGCAAAACAACAGTTTATTTCGGCATTTAACATGCAGATGAGCCAAGGTTTAAAATGACAGAAACAGTACACATAAAACGGGATGTGAGTGCTTTAAAAGGCGCGTCAAAGGTTTCCCGTATTCCTATTAAGATAGAACCCAGCGATC
>JAUXFA010000066.1 GCA_030620285.1 Piscirickettsiaceae bacterium | reverse complement strand
CATAGAAAGGTGTAGATTCATATTCACCAGCATCCATAGTTTTAAGGTCAACTAGGATTAATTTTTCTGGGAATTTTGCTTTTAATGCAGTAACAAGTTCTAGACCGTTATATTTGATACAAGGTGTACCAATTTCTAAGATATCAACATAAGGTGCTACTTGCTCAGCAAGTGCCATAGTTGCGTCAAAATCTAGAGAATCTAGAGCCATTTGGATAAGTGCTTTTGCCATGCTGACATGCTCCTAAAAAGGTTATTAAATTAGTAAATTACGTTAAAAATACGCCGAGAGAATATATAGCAAAACACCGGCCCTTGTCAATTTTAGCAGGTAAGGCGATAGGAAAATTGCATTGCTAAATAGCTGGACAGAGTGATTTGATTTATGACAAGCTTTGTTTGATGGTCAATGAATGATTTGGAGAACAAGCTTTCTAAAATGGAAACAATAGAGAATATTGGTGGGTTAATTATTGATATGGATGGCGTGCTGTGGCATGGCAATAATCCTATTGAGGGTCTGCATGACTTTTTTTCAACATTAAGAACGGTCAATATCCCCTTTGTTTTAGCAACTAATAATGCCAGTTTAACTCAGCAGCAGTATGTCGATAAGTTAGCTAAAATGGGCGTGTCTGTACTATCAGGAGAGATATTAACCTCTAGTATGGCAACAGCAAAGTACCTTAAGAAACATCTTCCTATAGATAAACATCGAGTATTCGTTATTGGTGAAGATGGTCTTCGTGAGCCGCTTATTGAGCAGGGTTTCGTATTGACAGATCTGTATCAAGTCAATCAGCCAGACAAAGGCATTATGGATCAGGGAGCAGATATTGTTGTTTCAGGTCTCGATCGAAAATTGACGTGGGATAAGTTGGCGACTGCCACCCTTAATATTAGAGCCGGTGCGCAATTTTTTGCTACTAATGCTGATACAACATTGCCAACAGAGCTGGGTGAAGTGATGGGTAATGGAGGCACCATTGCCGCCTTAGAAGCAGCGACAAATGTTAAACCAAGATGTATTGGTAAACCAGAACCCATTCTTTATCAGCAGGCTTTAGAAACTTTAGCGATTGATCCAAGCAATATCATCGCGATTGGCGATCGATTAGATACCGATATTTTGGGTGCAGTGAATGCGGGTATACGTAGCATTTTAGTATTAACGGGCGTATCAACAGAGCGCGATATTAGTGATGTAGATTATAAACCGACATGGGTTATGGCAGACATTCAAGAAGTCACGCAAACGCTAAAGAGTTTGCATAATTTAGATTGATATTGGGAGGATGACAATGAAAAAAATAATAAATGGTGTCGAGAGTTTACTAGAAGAAAGCCTGACTGGATTTGCGAAAGCACATAGTGACATTATTCAATTTAACTTAACACCTCATTTTGTCAATCGAAAGCAAAACGGTGCTGCGGGTAAAGTGGCGTTAGTGTCTGGTGGTGGCTCGGGTCATGAGCCTTTACATACTGGTTTGGTGGGAAAAGGAATGCTAGATGCAGCATGTCCAGGCCAAGTATTTACATCCCCCACCCCTGATCAAATGATGGCTGCTGCAGAGGCTGTTGAAACAGGTGGGGGGGTATTGTTTATTGTCAAAAACTACGCTGGCGATGTGATGAATTTTGAAATTGCCGCTGAAATGTTGGATTGTGAGCATGAAACTGTATTGGTCTCTGATGATGTTTCATTACCAAGGGATCATAGTACTGGTCGGCGAGGCGTTGCTGGAACATTAATCGTTGAAAAAATAGTAGGTGCAGCAGCAGAAGCTGGAGCAAATTTGGCTGAGTGCAAAGAGCTGGGTGATCGGGTTAATAATGCAACTGCATCGATGGGGGTTGCATTAACGAGTTGTACGGTTCCAGCCATTGGTTCGCCAACATTTGATATTGGAGATAATGAAATTGAAATGGGTGTTGGGATCCATGGTGAGCGTGGTCGTGAAGTAATGGACTTAGCCAATGCGAGCGATATTGTAGAGCATTTAGTTACTGCAATTGATGATGACTTGCAACCACAAGCTGGGCAAAAAGCATTGTTACATATCAATGGTTTCGGTGGAACGCCCTTAATGGAATTGTATTTAATGTACGATTTAGCAGCACAATATTGGCAAAATAAAGGTATTGAAGTTGTACGGTCACTAGTCGGTAATTACACCACATCATTGGATATGGCAGGGGCATCCATCACATTGACTTTATTAGATGATGATTTGATTGAATTATGGGATGTGCCGGTGCATACAGCAAATTTGCGCTGGGGTTGTTAATTGCATTGAAAATTGTCACAAGGGATATTTCGTCATTCCGTGCTAGATAGAGTATTTAGCTAAATAGATCGCCCGTCATTGCGAGCAAAGCGAAGCAATCTAGCTGTTACGCTTGATACAAGGATGTATAAGTTTTGAAAAATCCAGCAATTTATATTATGACTAATCGGAGAAATGGAACACTTTATACAGGTGTCACATCTGATTTAGTAAAAAGAGTTTGGGAACATAAGCGTGGTTATGGAAGTGGCTTTTCAGCTAAGTACAACACTACAATGCTGGTGTATTTTGAGCAGTGTGGAAATATGCTGTCTGCAATTGCTCGTGAAAAACAGATTAAAGCTGGCTCTAGAAGAAAGAAGCTACTTTTAATTGAACAAGCCAATCCAGATTGGCGGGATCTTTACCCTGAAATTCTGCCGTGAGTGGATTGCTTCGCTCTGCTCGCAATGACGGAGGGAAGAGAAAGGAATCTCTTGTAATGATGTAATACGCCATTATGAGCTAAATAATCTACCCACCTTGTCCATTGCGAGGAGTGGAACGACGACACAATCCAGTAACCGTGATTAACGTTGTTTTAAAATATCAACGATTGTACAAATCATAAGTTGGCTGGTGCGTGCACCGGCATCAATATGGCCAATAGCCCTTTCTCCGAGAAAGGATGCTCGACCCTTGGTTGCGATTAAGTCTTTTGTTGATTCCATGCCTTTAATCGCTCCATGAACAATATTTTCTAGCACTTGATTAAAATCGGTATTATTAGTCACATCAGTTTGTAGACTATTAGCAACGGGGATCAGTGTATCTAACATCGTTTTTTCACCAATATCGGCTTTACCTCGTTGCTTGACGGATTCTACGCCTTGATTAAATATTTCAGCAAAGGAGCCTAAATCAAGCTCTTTGCCTTTAGCGGCTTTAGCCATACTGATAAACATTGACCCAAATAGAGAACCAGAGGCGCCGCCCATGGTGGACATTAAAGTCATACCAATTTTCATAAAAGCAGCAGACCAATCCATAGTAGATAATTGATCGCTAATGGCAGCAAGAGCAGTGAGTCCTCGTTGTAAATTCACCACATGGTCACCATCGCCAATGGCTTTATCTAATTCAGTTACCTCATCAGAATTAGCATCGATAGCTGTTTGTATTGCTGTAATTAATGAAGGTAATACTTTAGCTGTAGAAGACATGGCCAATCCTAAGTAGTGAAAATAAGCAATTTAAATTATACAACAGGCAAAAAAAAGCCCCAACCGAAGTTGAGGCTTTTTAATTTTACATCAAGAATCAAATCAAACGATTTGAAACTCTAAGTTGTTAAGTAAACTTTAGAAGAATACGAAACCACCGATAGAGTAGATATCTTGGTCGATACCAGCATCATCATCGTATTCAACGTTAGTGTACTCTGCAACCAATTTAAGGTTAGCATTAACGTCATGATAGATACCAACGGTTAAACGTTCAGTCGTATCATCACTAGCAGAACCTACATGGGTACCACCAGCAGCAATAAGTTCATCAACGCTGTCATCTTCAAGTTCTGAGTAAGATACAGAAACTAAAGTTGTACCAGCGAAACGGTAACCAGCTTGAACAAACCAGTTGCTCCATTCACCGTCATAAGCATTACCAGTTGAAATATTTGTATCTTCAGCTGCTGAGTATTGACCAGCAACTTCGATATTGCCGAAAGCTGCTTTACCACCCACTGCCCAGTAAGTAGCATCTTCGAAGCTACCATCATCAGCAATTAAGCCTGCGGCTGTTAAAGCATCGTCATCAGCGTCTTGAAATGCGGCTTCAGCCCACAGTTTGTATGAACCATTGTCAAATGCGCCAGCATAAGTCAATTGTGCTTCATAACGTAACTCGTCTGAATCATAGTGGCCAGAGGTTATAATTGCCAACGGACCTACAGGACCTACGCCACCTAAGTTTGCGCCGGTGCCTTGAGTATCAACAACAGCTAAAGCGACTTGGAAGCCGTTCATGTCGTTTGAAGTCCAACGGAATTGTGAACGCCAATCAGCGTAGTCATAACCGATACCGATACCACCTAGAGTAGTTGTACCGTTACCGCCAGTACCCCAACCCACACCAAAAAGTGTTTGCTCGGTTAGGATTGCGTTTGAGCCGTATAGACCTAATGCTTTACCCATTAATACTGTACCGAATGAACCGGCAACTGTTGCGTAAACTTCACGTTGCTCAGATGTACCGCCGCCTTGTGCTAGTGTGTTGGTAGAAGGGCTGTATGAAATGTGAGCTGCGATATCAAGACCATTCATTGTTGGTGCTGTGATGTCGAAGTTTAAGAATGCTGGTAATAGACCATCACGAACTTCAGAGATGTCGTCGCCATTGTCATTATCAGTAAATACTAAAAATTGGTTGATAAGACCACCAACGCCGATTGTCCAACCGTCGTTAGCAGCTACTGTTGCTGCTTGAGCAGAGCTTGATGCTGCTGCTAATGCAACTAGACCAGCTAATACTTTTTTGTTAAATGTCATTTCTGTATACCTTTATGTTGTTAACAGATTACTAAATTTTCTTTTCGTAACCAGAGATAAACTCGGGTGACAATGTATTCTCCATATTTGAGAGGGATTTGCAACACTTTTGCAACAAAATTAGAAATTACTTTAAGTTTTGTGTTTTTTTTACCACAAAAGGAGGCTTTATGCTGATTTTATAAGCCTTTTATATGGTGTTGGACTATTGTTACTTGTGGTTAAAATGTGCATTTTATGAAATAAAAAAGGCTCTGATTAACTATTTATGGAGCCTTATTCTAGCAAGTGAAACTGGACTATAAGTTTAAGGCTGTTGGTTGTTCGACACGGTAATAGCCTGTTCTGGAGCCTCAAGCTTGAGTGATTCCAGTAGTTTGCCCATTGTTTCTGTTAGCCAGTAACAAGCGTAAATCCGATCGTAATAAGCATTGGTGTATTCAATATTAGCGGTCAAAACTTCATTTTCGGTATCAAGTAAATCTAATAATGTTCTTTGGCCAAGGCTAAACTGTTGTTGATAAGCTTCACGTGTTTTTTCTGTAGATTGAACGCGTGACTCTAAATAGTGCAGGCGGCTTGTCACTGAATCAAGTGCATTCCAAGCTAAACGTACATCCTGTTCTATTTCACGTTTGGCAAGCTTGGCATTTGCTTTTGCCTGCTCACTAAGAAACCCCGTTTCTTCAATGCGTGCTTTATCGGCGCCACCATTGAGTAGGTTGTAACGCATGCGAACCATGGCAAGGGCATCATTATTATGTCCTGACACACCATCTAGATTGTTATCTGCACTCATGCTGAGTTCTAAGTCGACCCGAGGTTGCATCGGTGCTTCAGCACCTTGTTGTTGTGCCAAGGCCGCTTCATGTTGAGCAATAGATGCCCGTAAAGCAGGATGGTGATGATAGGCAACACTAATAGCATTATCTACTGTGGCCGGCACATTGTTACAGCATTCATCACTTGGATCGGCAGGCGAGTCGGGTAAATTCCCCACTACCCGTAGGTAGTTGATTTGTGCATCCTCAAGGTTACCTTTGTTGGCCGCTAGATTTGCGTTTGAAAGTGCAACTCGACCTGTTGATTGATCGACGTCTACCTTGGTACCTACGCCACTTTCTGCACGTAGTTCAATTTGTGAGTTAATTCGTTCATGGCTGGTTAAATTATCTTGTGTTAAAGCAAGTAAGTCTTGCCGGCGTAATACATCTAGATAGACCTGAACAGCACGAAGGCTGGTTGTTTCGGATGTGTCTGCCACACTATAGCCTGAAGACTCTGCTAAAGACTGAGCTTGATCAACTGAGTTTTTGGTGGCAAAACCATCATAGAGCATTTGAGTCGCGGTGAGTTCTGCTTCAGAGCGATGGAGTGATTTATTATGATCCGGTCTGGTTGTGGGGTTATCTGTTCTTTCATAGCCAGCGCCCAGCGTTAAATCCACTTTGGGATAATATCCGGCTCTTGCTTGAGTGATGGTATTATCAACACTGCTGCTAAAATTTGATTCAGCTAGTATGGTCGGGTTACTTTTAATCGTTTTACCAACTGCCTCGCTGAGGGTCTCGGCAAAAACCAGCGACGACATCATTAGAGTGGCGCTTATCATGAAAGCTGATAAAACTAATAGTTTGCTGTTATATATCATCTCAAAACTCCGTCTATCAGCGTAGGTTAATTTCAACACGACGATTTCTTACTTCTCTCGTGTCATCTGGCGTTGCGACAAGTAACCTATATTCACCCTCAGATGAAACATTGATTATGTGTGTGGAGACACCTAAGTTAATTAAATCTTGTTTTACTTTTTCTGAACGTCGCTGAGAAAGGTCATTATTATAGGTGTATGAAGCGGAGGTATCCGTATGGCCGCTAATGATTACTTCCCTAGGATCGCGCTTAAGGATTTGTTGGTATACCTCTTTTGACTCGACTTCGGACTCAGCAAAGTCGGATCGTAGCCATGTCGTTCTGTGAGCCAAGGAGT
>JAUXFA010000154.1 GCA_030620285.1 Piscirickettsiaceae bacterium | reverse complement strand
GATCCGACTTAATTCACTTTCAATTGATATTACACCTTCTGCAATCTCACCTTCTAAGGCTTCTTTAAACTTTTCTACTTCTTCTGCTATCTCTTTGGCTTGTTGTTTTGCCTGTTCTTTCTCAATTTCATCGACATTCATTTTAATTTTGAGATCATCTCTCGAATCATCTTCAGTATCTTGGCGCACTTCTTTTAAGGGTGTCGGCCGAGGCTCACCCGGACTAAACTCTTGAGCGATAATACTGGTGCCTTTTGGAATTTCATTAGCTGCCACTTGTCGTTGTACACCAAAGGCACGATCGAGCGATTTGACGACCATTTTGTATTTGAGTGCATCCATTTCAGCAAAAGACAATAACAATACAAAAAAGCACATCAATAAAGACATTAAATCAGCAAATGTCCCCATATAGGCCGGCAAGCCCTCAGGTGGGCAATCACAATCATGTTCTTCTATTTCTTCACTCATGCGACGTTCACTTTAATTTGTCAGCAACAAACATTATTCAGCAGTAGCCGCTTCTGAATCATCACCACCACGTCGTGATATAGGTAGGTAGTTGTTTAGTAATTCTTCCAATACTTTAGGGTTTTGGCCTTCCTGAATGCCCATCACACTTTGAATAATAATGTTTTTATTCATTTGTTCTTCTGCACTACGCAATTTCAATTTATCTGAAACAGGTAATGCAAACATATTTGCTAACATCGCACCATATAATGTTGTCAATAGTGCTACCGCCATTGCAGGACCAATTGATTTAGGATCCGACATATTGGATAACATTTGCACCAGCCCCACTAAGGTTCCGATCATTCCCATTGCGGGGCCAGCATCACCCATTTGTTTGAATATATCTTGGCCAACCCTATGTCGAGCCACTGTTTCATTCATTTCTGTAGATAGTGCTTTTTTGACGATGGCAGGTTCATGGCCATCTACCAACATACGAACACCTGCTGCTAAGACAGGGTTATTAATTTCCTGTCCCTCTAACGCTAGTAGTCCTTCTTTTCTGGCAATACCCGCTAATTCAACTACTTGTACAATTAATTCTTCCGCTGTTTCAGCTTTATGTAAAAAAGCTTTCAATGCCGTTTTAAATGCCCCCAAAAATTGTTTTAAGTTATAGCGCATCATAACCACTGCTATCGTGCCACCAAGTACAATCACTAAGGACGGGATATTGACAAATACCAACGCACCCGATCCGGTGGCAATAGTCCCTATAATAAGGAGCCAAGCAATAACCAGTCCTACTACCGTAGCTAAATCCACTCACTATCTCCTCAGTTGTACTCTTGCACTATGCAAGTCTCAAAATAATCAGACCAAGTCTACCCAAAATCATTCAAAAAAGCTGTAATTCAATTGGCATTATGTGATTTTTATATGCTTTTTTTTCTGGTACATCAGCCACGCAGGCAATAATAACAAAATCATAGCGAATAGAAGTACCACTAATGGCCACAATATCGGCTGATTCCACTGTTTCTGTAGTGCAAGTCTTTGCTGTGCATTGATACGACGATACTTAAGAGTATTATTTGCCATCAAGTTTGGTTTCACATTATTATTCCAAACATGATAAAGCGAAAATTGTTTCGGATGGAAGCCCCATACCCATGGTGATTCCTGATGCAAAATAGCGATCATTTGATTAATGATAATTTGCCTTTTCTCACTATCTGTCATCACTCTCATTTGCTCAAATAAACGATCAAACTCACTATTTTGGTAATTATTGGCATTTTGTCCGCCTGATACCCGCTTGCCATTTGGACCATATAATAAGAATAGGAAATTTTCCGGATCAGGATAATCTGCATTCCAGCCCCATTGAAAGATCTGTGCTTGCCCTGTTTGCATTTTATCTTGAAAACGGTTGTAGTCTGTTTCCCTAATAACTAATTGTATTCCCAGCTTTTGATACTGTTTTCGCATCCAATCAAAGCGTGCTTTTGAATCCGGGCCACTTCCTGTCACGTCAAAATACAGAATTAATGGTGCACCTGTTTGCTGTGATCGACCTTCTGGATAACCCGCTTGAGCTAATAGTTCTTGTGCTTGCAAAATCGATTTTCGCTGTGCGACACTACCCTTCCAATCATATACATAGGGGTTAATCCCTTGTTGTCCCTCAGTATAACCAAAAATTCCTGGCGGGATGGGTCCTTGTGCTGCGATTCCGCGACTATTGGCAAATATCGAAATATATTCTTCGTAATCTATCGCAATGGAAATCGCTTGCCGTAATTTTTTAGCCTGTTCGCTGTAACCACCGACAATGGAGTCTTCCATATTAAAACCAATATAAAAGATTGAGGTTTCAATGGCTGTTTTAAGATCAATGCCTTTTTGTTTCATGGTATCACTCAAACCAAAGGCGCCTGAATCACTCATTTGAATAGCTTGGTCAAAACTATCAGAACTGATGCCACTGATGTCGTAATAGCCTTGCAGAAACTTATTCCAATACGAAATGCTTTCTTTTTCTAAGGTGAAAACCACTTTATCTATAAAAGGTAATAATTGGCCTGCATCGGCCAGTAGACCTTGTGCTTTGTCAGCTTCTGTACCTTTGCTGGGATAATATTCGGTATGATAATTCGGATTTTTAGCCAAGACCATTTGTCGATTAGGATCATTTTTCGTCAAGTAATAAGGTCCGGTCCCGACAGGAAACCAGTCCATCGTAATATTCTTCTCAACCAAACCCGATTGTGCATAAAACTCATCTGCTTCCCAAGGTACTGGAGCAAAAAATGGCATCGCTAACCAATAACGTAATTGAGGATATTTACCAAATACTTTGATTTGATAGCTGTAGCGATCAACAGCCTTTACACCGGCAATATCTGTAGCTCGTAAATCAATCTCTTCACCTCTCTGTTTTTGCTGCCGAAGCTGATCGGAATAATCGGCTAAACCAACAATGTATTCCGCCATTAAACCCACAATTGGTGAATGAATTTCCGGATGTGCTAAACGCTTAATTTGGTATACATAATCTTGTGCAACGAGCTCTCGACTGCCTTGCTGTTTAAAGTCAGATAAGGTTTGAATATCTTCAAGTTGATCACTGTTTAGCTGATGATATAAAAAATCTGCTTTATCCCCTTTGGCAAATGCAGGATGTGGTTGATATGAAATATCTGGTTTGATAGTGATTTTATAAATACTATAAGCCACTTCTTGACCCTGCTCACTTTCACCAACTATTTCAACATCATCAGCATTAAAATATCGTACTGTGGGTAATGTGGTTGCGGTAAGAGGTATCAGCGTATAAGGTCGTTTTAAATAATGATATTGCAGTGGTGGTTCATAAATCTGGCCAGTAAAGCTCACTTCATTCGAGCTATAAGATCGTGCTGGATCAAGATGTTTTGGGCGCAATGAAAATGAAGTATACAAGACAGATTCATCAGCTTCTTGTTGTGGATAAGGCGCATTAATTGCTGACAACTCACAGCCAGATAAGTACAGTAAGATAACGATACAAAAATACGATAAATATCGCATATAACCTCTAGTAAAATTTTAACAATGCAATGTCATTATAACGACTTCATAATGACATTGCCTGTTCCAGAAATGTTAATATAAAACTACTTTTATTACTTTATTCCATACTATTAGGAGACAATCTATGGGGTTTTTACAAGGCAAGCGGGTTTTAATTGTTGGTGTTGCTAGCCCACGCTCCATCGCATCAGGTATCGCTCTTGCTATGGCACGCGAGGGTGCAGAGCTTGCATTTACTTATCAGACTGACAAATTAAAATCACGTGTTGAAAAAATTGCCGAACAATGTGGCGCTGATAGCTCGCTATTATTTCCTTGTGATGTTGCGAGTGACGAACAAATTAATTCGGTATTCGAACAACTCGGTAAACACTGGGATGGTCTAGATACCATTATTCATGCTGTTGCTTTTGCCCCCCGCGAACAATTACAAGGTAATTATGTTGATAGTGTGACACGTGAAGGTTTTGCCATTGCCCATGATATTAGCGCCTATAGCTTTGCTGCATTAGCTAAAGGCGGTCGTGAGATGATGGCTGGCCGTAATGGCTCCTTACTCACCTTAAGTTATTTAGGTGCGGAACGCGCTATTGAAAACTACAATGTGATGGGGATCGCTAAGGCAAGTCTCGAAGCCAATGTACGCTATATGGCATTGTCATTAGGCCCCGAAGGTACTCGCGTTAATGCTGTTTCAGCTGGCCCAATTAAAACACTGGCTTCGGCTGGCATCGCTGATTTTAGTAAAAAATTAGCTATGGGAGCTGCTGCTGCACCACTTCGTCGCAATGTCACCATTGAAGAGGTCGGTAATGTCTCCGCTTTCTTATGTTCGGACTTGGCATCAGGGGTCACAGGTGAAATTACCTATGTT
>JAUXFA010000149.1 GCA_030620285.1 Piscirickettsiaceae bacterium | reverse complement strand
TGAGGATAAAATATGTTGAATCCGCTTGAATCGTTAGAGGATTCTTTAAATCATCTTATCAATCGTGGTGAGGTAGAAGTCCCATGTTGCCTGAAGTGGCGAATAAAGCACTTTCATTAGCACAAGATCCAAATTCAGATGCCAGTGAAATGGCACAGTTAATTCAAAGTGATCAATCGCTCGCTGGCCATGTAATGCACTCGGAATTGATATCGGTACAATGAGCTAATTAATTCCGGCAGGTATTTATTCTATTCCCGAGCTTTTTTCCGTTGGTTTGACAGAAAAACAAGTAGCAGAACAATATGGTGACGTGATTGTAGGATTTGCTCAATTTTCCGAAGTGGCACGTGGACAGATCTCTGGTAATACTGAAGGCATGTTAAAAATTGTTACTGATGACCAAGGTAAGAAAATTTTAGGTGTCATGTTAGTGGGTGAAGGTTCGACAGAAGTGGTACATATTGGGCATATGGCGATGCTATGTGATGATGCCGATGTCGATATATTCGTTGAAAGTACTTTTAACTTCCCCACATTGGCCGAAGCGTACCGTATTGCAGCGTTAGAAATTTTAGCTAAGCGGCCATCTTAGGGTGGTGCAATAGAAGATTATCGAGCTCAGAGTATTGGTAGCGAAGCGTGATGAAGCTTATTTTTGACCCAAGGCAGGAAGTTGGCTGTCTAATCGTTTCATGCCTTTTGCACAACGGATAATAAGCCAAAATAACCAAAATAGTAGGATGATGTAACCAATAAAAATAAAGGTGAGGATCCAACCTATTGCTGAAAAAATCAGACTAAGCCAAAAAGTCTGAATTTGAAATTTATAATGACTTTGTAACCAGTCTGAAGAATCATCTTCTCTATTAATATATGCTAAAACTACGCCTATGATGGAAGCAATTAAGCCCGCAGCAGGGATTAGCCCGATTAAATAGAGGATATAAATAAGCCGTGCTGTGCTAGGGCTAGATTGTTTTTTTTCCATATTAAGGTTTATTTATTGACTAATAAGTTCGATAACACAGTCTGGTAAATAGTTGATAAGGTATCAAGATCTGCAACGGATACACATTCATCTATTTGGTGGATTGTGGCATTCAATGGACCGAGCTCAACCACTTGTGCACCTGTTGGGGCAATAAAACGTCCATCTGAGGTACCGCCTGATGTTGAGAGCTCAGTGTCATAACCCGTTGTGGTTTTAATTGCTGCTTTAACAGCATCAACCAAAGCACCACTAGCGGTACGAAATGGTTTACCTGATAATTCCCAGTTTAAATCATAGCTCAACCTATGATTATCTAATATGGCTTTCACTCGCTGTTGTAACTGCTGATGAGTGACCTCTGTTGAATAACGAAAGTTAAAAATAACGTCTGCTGTGTCAGGAATAACATTAGTTACGCCAGTACCAGAATTAAGGTTCGAAACCTGAAAGCTGGTTGGTGGAAAATCTTCATTACCTTGATCCCATTCAATGCCACATAGCTCAGTTAATGCTGGCGTTAATAAGTGAATAGGATTTTCAGCTAAATGAGGGTAGGCAATATGCCCTTGTTTACCTTGAATTGTTAAATGGCCATTCATTGAACCACGGCGACCATTTTTAACCACATCACCGATTTTGCTGGTGCTGCTCGGTTCACCCACTAAACACCAGTCTATTTTTTCATTTCTAGCTTCTAAGGCTTCAATGACTTTAATCGTTCCCCCCGTTGCCGGCCCTTCTTCATCACTGGTGATTAAAAAAGCGATGCTTCCAATATGGTTAGGATTGTCGGCAATAAATCGTTCACAAGCGGTGATAAAGGCAGCAATACTGCCTTTCATATCTGCCGTGCCTCGGCCATATAACAAACCATCACGAATAACAGGTTCAAAGGGTGGAGATGTCCAGTTTTTTTCAGGACCAGTCGGTACTACATCAGTATGACCTGCAAAGGTTAATATCGGGCCTTGCGTACCCCGGCGAGCCCAGATATTATCGGTGTCGCCAAAACGGAGATGTTCAATAGTAAAACCGATAGCAGAAAGCCGTTCGGCTATTAGTTGTTGGCAACCATAATCTTTAGGTGTCACACTTGGGCGACTAATAAGATCTTTTGCGAGTTCAAGTGTGGAGGACATAGTGAGTATCTTTCTAAATTAGGATTTTTGTTGTTAGTTCAAGGCGGATTGTTTTTGAGAACCGCAGTGTATACATAATACATGAGGATCGCAGGAAATATTCCAACGCTGAAATTGAACAAAAAGACAATTTAGAGTGATACTCATATTACTTTCCAAAATGTGCGGCATAATCCGTTTCATTGAATCCTACCATACAGCCCGCATTATCAGATAGCACAGGACGTTTAATTAAGGTTGGATTTTCCAACATTAATTCAATGGCAGTAGCTTGATTGAGCTGTTCTTTACGGGAAGCTTCTAACTGTTTCCATGTTGTACTGCGTTTGTTTAACAGCACTTCCCATGACACATACTGCAACCATTTATTAATAGTATCTTCATCCAAACCATCAACACGAAAATCGTGAAACTGAAAACCAATATCATTGGCTTGACACCAACGACGTGCTTTTTTCACGGTATCGCAGTTTTTTATGCCGTATAAGATCATAATTCCAGTTCGGTTTAATTGATGATTATTTTATAAGGATTCAATAAGGGTTCGAATTCGGTAAGCGGCTTCAACACATTCATCAAATGAAGCAACCAGTGCCATCCGAATACGGTTAGCGCCGGGATTGCCGTTGTCAGTATCACGAGCTAAATAACTGCCGGGCAATACTGTGACATTTTGTTGATCAAATAGTTGTTGGGCAAAGTCAGTATCGGAAATTGGTGTTTCAGCCCATAGATAAAAACTAGCCTCCGGTAAGCTGACATTCATTACTGGCGATAATATCTCTAATACAGCATCAAACTTTTCACGATAAAGTTTACGGTTATAGGCAACATGCTCTTCGTCTTGCCATGCCGCTATAGAGGCGGACTGAGTGGCTGGAGGCATGGCGCAACCGTGGTATGTTCGATAGCGTAAAAAGTCTTTTATGATATTTTCATCACCCGCAACAAAGCCTGAACGAAGGCCGGGTGCATTTGATCGTTTAGATAGACTGTGGAAAATGACACAATGACTAAAATCACTGTAACCGGCTTTAACTGCGGCTTCTAATAAGCCGACAGGTGGTTGTTCTTCATTAAGATAAATCTCTGAATAACATTCATCAGATGCAATGATAAAGTCATGTTTATGAGCCAGTTCAATCAGCATGATTAGAGTTGCTTGATCAATAACGGCTCCAGTTGGATTGCCAGGGCTACATAAATAAAGTAACTGACAACGATCCCAAATATCTGTGCTTACGCTGGCAAAATCAGGAATAAAATTATTATTGGCATCACAGTTTAGAAAGTGAGGCTCTGCTCCTGCCAAAATGGCGGCACCTTCATAGATTTGGTAGAAGGGGTTTGGCATCACGACCAAAGGATTAGCATTACGATCGATGACTGCTTGAGCAAAGGAAAACAAGCCTTCTCGGGTACCGTTCACAGGTAGTATATGGCGAGTAGCTTGGATATAACCGGATAATTGAAAACGACACTCTAACCATTTTTCAATAGCAAATCGAAGCTCAATTGTGCCGATGGTGGTTGGGTAGTTTGATAAGCCATGCAAATGTTCGATAATGGCTTCGGTGATAAATCCCGGTGTAGCATGTTTAGGTTCACCGATGGATAAGGCAATATGTGCTTTATCTTCTGGTGGATTACATTCTCGCTTGAGTGTTGCCAGCTTCTCAAAGGGGTAGGGATGTAGGTAGGTTAAATCAGGATTCATAATGCACTTGGACAGTCAAAAAAACCTGACCATTATAGCGGGTTATCGAGAACTAACAAAAGATATTAAACCTTGATTTCTAAGTCATGGTATAAGGTTCTGCTATGAAGACATCTGATCATATTAATAATCGTTTCGCTGTTATTTGTTTATTGTTCTCTGCCAGTATGTGGGGCGTGATTTGGTATCCACTGCGTTTACTTAATGATGCCGGTATGTCAGCTGTTTGGAGCTCATTAGTGATGTATTTAGCGGCAGCTGTTGTGGCTATTCCATTGTTGTTTCGACACTATAAATTGATCCCGCTATTTCGTGCTGATTTAGTGATGTTGGCCGTGGCGGCGGGTATTACTAATGTCGCTTTTGTGGTGGCGTTGATAGAAGGTGAAGTCATGCGAGTGATGTTACTTTTTTATCTATCACCACTGTGGACAGTATTATTGGGTCGTTGGTATTTAGGTGAGCGATTATCAGCTAATGCAATTATTCTATTTGCAGTCGCTATGTTAGGTTCACTTATTATGTTGTGGAACCCTCGAATTGGTTGGCCATGGCCGCATGGTATGGCTGACTGGTTGGCCTTGATCGCGAGCATTGCCTTTTCAGTTAATAATGTATTGGCAAGAAAATTAGCCTCGGTGCCAATGGGCGTAAAAACGGGCATTGTTTGGTGTGGTGTGGTGGTG
>JAUXFA010000187.1 GCA_030620285.1 Piscirickettsiaceae bacterium | reverse complement strand
ATTTTCAGTTTTTTCCATACTGTGATCATATCAGGCCATGGCGAATAATTAGATTATTTCGTTACGCTAAAACTTTCACCACAACCACAAGCTGAAACAACATTTGGATTATTAAATTTGAAGCTCTGATTTAAGCCATCTTTGACAAAATCTAACTCCATTTCATCCAATATTGGCATACTTTGTTTATTGACAACAACAGTAATGCCATCTTGCTCAATGACAATATCATCATCTGCCACCACTTCTGCATAATCTAATGCATAGCTATAGCCTGAACAGCCACTTTCGGTCACACCAATACGCAAGCCAATACCTGATCCGCGTTTAGTGACCATGTCACGCACCCGATTGACCGCTGACTGTGTTAATTTGATCATTTATTATTACCTAAATTAAAGACTTTCAAAACTAATGACTTTGCCATCAATTTTACTCTCACGGTGAGTCTGAACAACTTGATCTAAGCTAATCCCAGATAAATATTGTCGAATTTGATCACTTAAACTCTGCCACAAATGGTGACTAAGGCATTGTTCACCGTCATGGCAATTTGCTTTACCTTCACATGCCGTATTATCCACTTTTTCATCCACTGCTGCGATAACATCTAAGATAGTAATTTCAGAGGCTGCGCGACTTAAGGTGTATCCACCGCCTGGGCCTCTGGTACTGCTCACCAAGTCCTGTTTTCGTAATCGTGAAAATAATTGTTCTAGATACGATAAAGAAATGCCTTGGCGCTCCGATATATCCGCAAGCGTGATGGTGCCTATCTCATAATTTAAACTCAAATCTAACATTGCCGTTACCGCATAACGACCTTTCGTTGTTAATCTCATCTAAATACCCTAATAATTATATGGAAATAGTTTCACATAACCTAGTATTTTAGTCAACTTTATCACTGTCTTGATTTTGCTGTAATTCACATTGATCTAATTCTGGCATTTCTACATCCGGTAGTTGACCACCGAGTTGGTGAATTGAATCAGTCATCATATTGATTTGTTTATCTAATACCTGAATATGTTCAATCAATCCATGAATGGCAGTAGCGACTGGATCCAGGGTTTCACCTGATGTGCCATAGGCGTCAAAACCAACTGATTCTGCCAGTTTTTGTTGCTGTTTTTTATCTTCCGTTAAATCAGTTCTGACAACACGGCCAGGTACACCTATAACAGTCTCGCCCGCCACTACATCTTTAACAACAACAGCATTAGATCCAATACGCGCCCCTTCATGCAGGCAAATAGGCCCCAATACTTTGGCTCCAGCGCCTACCACGACATTGTTTGCCAATGTAGGATGTCTTTTACCTTCTTTCCATGATGTTCCACCCAGAGTAACACCATGATAAAGCGTGCAATCATCACCAATTTCTGCCGTTTCACCAATCACTACGCCCATACCATGATCGATAAAAAAACGACGACCAATTTTAACTGCCGGATGAATCTCAATCCCGGTTAACCAACGGCTAATGGTTGATGAAAACCGCGCTAACCATTTCAAATTATGGGTCCATAACCAATGACTTACTCGATGCCATTGAATAGCTTGAACTCCTGGATAAGTCGTAATAATTTCAAAAATATGGCGCGCAGCAGGATCACGATCAAAAACGCAATTGATATCTTCCTTAATTAGTTGCCATAAGGTGACTTTTTCAGTCATTACTCTCCTCCTTCATAATGTTGTTTCGTTTCAGCAGCACGTAATATGCCATGCAAAATTTGTAATTCATTTCGGTCCAAGTCTGCACGGTTAAATAATCGGCGTAATCGGCGCATTAGATTACGTGGTTGCTCTGGGTCTAAAAAACCAATGGTCACTAATGATTGTTCAAAATGACTATATAAGTGCTCTAAATCCCCGGCATCAATAGCCTCTCGCTGCTCCCCTATACGGCCTGATTCAATCTCTGGATTAAAGCTCATTTTTAATTCATAGGCTAAGACTTGCACTGCTGCCGCTAAGTTCAGCGAACTATAATCTGGCTTGGCTGGAATATTAATCAAATGCTGACAGCGATCTAACTCCTCATTTGATAAACCTGAATGTTCACGACCAAATACTATCGCAATATTGCTTTTCTCAGCAGTTTGCTGAATTTGTTCCACTGCTTCCCGTGGATTGACTACCGGCACCGGTAAATGACGTAATCGAGCACTCATTCCATATACATGCTGGCAATCTTTTAAAGCCGAATCTAAACTGTCATGGACAACAGCTTTTGCCAATACATCATCCGCTCCAGAAGCACGAGCTGTCGCTTCGGCACTGGGATATATTTTTGGCTCAACCAAATGTAAGTTAGATAAACCCATTGTTTTCATAGCACGGGCTGCTGCCCCAATATTACCGGGGTGTGTTGTGCCTACTAGTACAAAACGTATGTTATTCAAGCTTTTCATCATTCTTTTCTCGTCAAGAACATCGCATCACCATAGCTAAAAAATCGATATTTCTGTGCTATGGCATGTTGATAGGCTGCCAGCATATTATTTTTACCAGAAAATGCCGACACTAGCATTAATAAGGTTGATTCTGATAAATGAAAATTGGTTATCATCGCATCAACACTTTTAAACTGATAACCCGGATAAATAAAAATATCTGTTTCACCTTCATAAGGTTCAATTTTTCCTGATTGTGATGCACTTTCCAATGCTCGAACACTAGTCGTGCCCACCGCAATCACTCGACCACCACGCTGTTGTGTAGCTCTGACTTGCTGACAGACTGTTTCTGATACCTCTAACCATTCTGAATGCATTTGATGTGTTTTAATGTCATCAACACGCACTGGTTGAAAAGTACCCGCCCCAATATGCAGGGTGACTTGTGCCGCTTCAATACCGGAGTTTCGGATCCTATCTAACATCGGTTGATCAAAGTGCAATCCGGCGGTCGGCGCTGCTACTGCACCAGTATGTTGTGCATAAACAGTTTGATAACGGTCCAGATCATCCTGCTCTACTTCACGCTCAATATAAGGTGGTAATGGCAGGCGACCAACCGTCTCTAAAACCTCAATAACGCTGTTATCTGTATGAAAATAAAGTTCAAATAAAGCATCTTGTCGACCCAACACTTCTACGTCGATTATATCTTCGAGCAATAAGTGGCGACCTACTTGTGGAGATTTACTACTACGGACATGCGCCAACACTCGATGTTCATCCAAGACTCTTTCCACCAATACTTCGACCTTGCCACCACTGTCTTTTTGGCCTAATAATCGTGCCGGAATAACCTTGGTATTATTAAATACCAATAAGTCATCGGGGCGTAATAGTGCTGGTAAATCAGTGAATTGGCCATCATTCAATGCACCACTATTGCCTTCAAGTGATAATAATCGGCTGGCCGAACGATCTGCCGCAGGAAATTGAGCAATCAGCTCAGATGGTAATTCAAATTGGAAATCTGTAAGTTGCATGGTGGAGGATGATAACAAACCCCCATACATTGAGACTATAAAAGCTTTCTATAACAAATTAATGCTTCCCTAAAATAGTCGCTATCGTTATAATTCTTCGCTTGATTTGGCCGGAGTGGCGGAACTGGTAGACGCGCTGGATTCAAAATCCAGTTACTTCGGTAGTGGGGGTTCGATTCCCCCCTCCGGTACCAAACATCTTTCACACCCTGATCCACCATATATTATAAAACCTCACCAGCATAGGCTAGGGATTTTTGTTGGCCTCAAGCATCACCCAAAATATTTTTACCCTGCAATTTTCTTTAATCTAATGATGCCCGCTGGTCTTTAGCTGCGAGGCGTTGAACCAATTTTTTTAATTGGGCAAGTTCAGTTTGTAAAACTGCCATATCTTTGCTCTGTTGTGCTAACGTCATATCT
>JAUXFA010000013.1 GCA_030620285.1 Piscirickettsiaceae bacterium | reverse complement strand
TGTTGGTAGGTCCAATCGGCAGCACGAAAACTGGCTGGTAATGTGGCTAGCAATTCACTGGTGATACGAGGTGCTTGGTAGATATCATCAAGCTTTAAACGTAAACCGGTTACTTGATCGGGAATACGGAATAGTTTGGCAGCATCGTTAATATTCATTATCGCTAGTGCACTGTCGTATTCATACATACCGATTTCAAACACACCTACCACATTAAGTCGTTTTAAGCGCGGCATAACACCGGCTGGTGTTGGGGTCACATGTGGGGTGATGAGTGTAATCTTATCGCCGGTAGCAACGCGCATGGCAATGGCGAGGTCTTTGCCTAAAATAATGCCAAATTCACCTTCTTTTAAAGCAGAAAATTGCCCCTGCACCACTTTATCGCCAATAGTTGATACACGGCCTTCTAATTGCGGATCAACACCACGAATTAAAGTGCCGCGTACTCGACTGCCTTGACTTAACATGGCTTGGCCTTCGACAAAAGGTGCGGAATCAAGAACGTGAGGAGCATCTGAAATCATCGTTTCGACAGCTTGCCAATCGTTGAGTGTGCCATCGGTGCCAGTGATGAAAGCATGGGATGTCATGCCTAAAATGCGTTCACGCAATTCTTTTTCAAAACCATTCATCACCGACAACACCGTAATGAGCGCCATCACACCAAGGGCGACACCAAACATGGAGGTGAGTGAAATAAAAGAAATAAAGTGATTGCGTCGTTTGGCTCGGGTGTAGCGTAGGCCGACAAAGACGCTTAACGGTTTGAACATAAATAGGGCTTATATAAATTATTGGTTGTGTCCACGGAAGTCATAACCCATGGGCGGTAAATATTGTCACTATCGTTGGATCCCCGCTTTTGCGGGGATGACGAAAAGATTATTTTGCGTAAACAGTTTTAGTGCCGTTTACGCTACCAAGAAGTAATACATCAGCTGGCCGCATGGCAAACAAACCGTTGGTGACTACGCCGACGATGGCATTGAGCTGCGTTTCTAATTTAATCGCTTGATTAATATCCCAGCCATGAACATCTAAAATAACGTTACTATTATCGGTAATAAAGCCTTCACGATAAATAGGCTTACCACCCATTTTGACAATTTCACGTGCAACATAGCTACGTGACATAGGCACAACTTCAACCGGTAATGGGAATTCACCAAGCACATCGACTAATTTACTTTCATCAGCAATACAAACAAATTTTTCACTGGCTGCGGCAATAATTTTTTCACGAGTCAGCGCACCACCACCACCTTTAATGAGTTCTAGGTTGGCATTAGATTCGTCAGCGCCATCAACATAAACCGCAACACTACTGACTTCATTAAGATCAAAAACATGAATACCATGATCTTCTAGACGTTTGGTAGAAACAATCGAGCTGGAAACTGCACCTTCAATACGGCCTTTAATAGTAGCAAGTGCATCAATAAAATGATTGACAGTAGAGCCTGTTCCTACCCCAACAACACCATCGGTATTAATATGTTCAAGAGCTGCATAAGCGGCTTGTTTTTTCATTTCATCAGGTGTCATTGCGTATTCCTTATATTTTTGTGAAAGTATTTATTAGCTCAATTATAGAGATAAATCGGTGGCAATGGTAACGTAAGCATCATTAATTCAATATTTAGTAAAGTAGTGTGTGGTCATGTCGACTGATTATGTAGAAAAAATTCATCAAGCGCAGGTATACGATGTTGCGATTAAAACGCCTCTCGATAAAATGCCGCGACTGTCAGATCGATTGCAAAATACCATATGGCTGAAACGCGAAGATTTGCAACCGGTGTTTTCATTCAAATTACGTGGTGCATATAATCGCATGGCACAACTTTCAGCTGCCGAGCGTGCTCAAGGTGTAGTGGCAGCTTCTGCTGGCAATCATGCTCAAGGTGTGGCGCTATCAGCACAGAAAATGGGTATTTCAGCATTGATCGTGATGCCGAAAACAACACCATCAATCAAAGTGGATGCAGTCCGAAGTTTTGGTGCCGACATTGCTTTGCATGGTAATAATTATGATGATGCTTGCCGTTATGCCGTGGAAATGGCACAACAACAAAATCTAACATTTATTCATCCTTATGATGATCCGGAAGTGATTGCCGGCCAAGGCACTATTGCTATGGAAATTCTTCAGCAACATCAACAGCCGATGCATGCGATTTTTGTTCCTGTTGGCGGTGGCGGTCTGATTGCTGGAGTTGCAGCTTATATCAAATCACTAAAACCTGAGATTAAAGTCATTGGTGTTGAACCGGTCGATGCCGCTTGTTTGAAAGCAGCATTAGAAGCGGATGCTCGCGTGGTATTAGACCAAGTAGGGTTATTTGCAGATGGTACCGCGGTGAGCCAGGTTGGGCTTGAGCCTTTCAGAATTGCCCGTGAAACAGTGGATGAGGTGATCACCGTAGACAGTGATGAATTATGTGCAGCAATCATGGATATTTTTGATGATACTCGCTCAATAGCAGAACCATCTGGTGCATTAGCGGTTGCCGGTGCCAAAAAGTATATTGCCCGTGAAAAGGTGACTGGTCAACATATAGTGGCGATTGATAGCGGTGCTAATATTAACTTTGATCGTTTGCGGCATGTTGCAGAACGAGCCGAATTAGGTGAGCGACGGGAAGTATTATTTGCGACAACAATTGATGAAGAACCGGGTAGTTTCCAACGCTTTTGCCAGTTGTTATCAACTTATGGCATTACTGAGTTTAATTATCGTTATGCGGATAATCAGCAAGCACACGTATTTGTTGGTGCTCGAATTGATGGAGGACAAGAAGAATGTCAGGCTCTTTTTTCCAAACTTAATCAGGCCGGTTACCAGTGGCAAGATTTCAGTGACAATGAAATGGCTAAACTTCATGTGCGATATATGGTGGGAGGGCATGCTCCTCAAGTTGAAAATGAACGTTTGTATCGATTTGAATTTCCAGAACGCCCAGGCGCATTATTGCGGTTTCTAACGCGGATGGGTCAACGGTGGAATATTAGTTTATTCCATTATCGTAATCATGGCGCAGCTTATGGTCGAGTACTGGTAGGTGTGCAGGTCATTGATTCAGAGCAAGATGATTTTCAAGGGTTCTTAGATGCATTGGGTTATGTCTATTGGCAGGAAACGGATAATCCTGCCTATCAATTATTTTTAAAATGAGAATTAAATAAACACCATAGGGAAAATTTAAAGATCGTGCGTAACAAATGTTCAAGTTGAGCGTCTTGGAACAAGTGCACTTTATTTGTGAATAGGGGAAAATTGGTAGTATATTTGTATTGTTCTAATAATAAGGTAAGGGTTACGGAATATGAATGAATTGTCAGTTGGGTTTGCTAATTTCTTATCGTCAGCGATGAGCTTTATGGCGGCGTTATTTATTATTGCAGTTGGCTTGCTGGTGCTGTGGGTTATCGTGGCTTATGTTATCGATGTCACCCAAACGCACCAGACTATTCGTAGGAACTATCCTGTTATAGGACGTTTTAGATACCTTTTTGAACACATAGGTGAATTCTTTCGGCAGTACTTTTTTGCCATGGATCGCGAAGAATTACCGTTTAATCGAGCACAACGTTCATGGGTATATCGTGCCGCTAAAAATGTAGATAGTACAGTCGCATTTGGTTCGACTGATAATGTCAATGGCACCGGTCGAGTGTTATTTGTAAATTGTACTTTCCCAACACTAGGAGAAGATGCCGTTCCCCCCATTCCGGTGACAATTGGAGAGCAATGCAAGGAGCCGTATACAACGGATTCTATTATTAATATTTCGGGCATGAGTTTTGGTGCCATTTCTAAACCGGCAGTATTAGCATTGTCAGCAGGTGCAAAAGAAGCGGGTTGCTGGATGAATACTGGCGAAGGTGGATTGTCACCTTATCATCTTGAAGGTGGTGCCGATATTGTCTTCCAAATTGGTACAGCCAAAAATGGTGTCCGAGATTTGGATGGCAATCTTAATGATGAAAAACTGCAAGAAGTGGCAGCGCATCCTCAAGTAAAAATGTTTGAAATTAAAATGAGTCAAGGTGCTAAACCGGGTAAAGGCGGTATTTTACCAGGTGAAAAAGTGACTGAAGAAATTGCCAAAATTCGTGGGATTGAAGTGGGACAAGATGCGTTAAGTCCCAATCGCCATGTTGATATTGCCAGTTTTGATGATTTAATTGATATGATTAATCGAGTTCGAAATGCTACTGGTAAGCCAACCGGTTTTAAAATGGTAGTCGGCGCACCACGTCAACTGGATGAATTATTTTCTGCTATTAAAAAACGTGGAATAGAATTCGCCCCAGACTTTATAACGATTGATGGTGCCGAAGGGGGAACGGGTGCAGCGCCAATGGCATTAATTGATTCAGTGGGCATGCCATTACGTACAAGTTTACCTGAGGTAATCGATAGGTTGAATGAATACGGCCTGCGAGACCGTATTAAAGTTATTGCTTCGGGTAAGCTGATTACACCTGCGGCCGTGGCATGGGCGCTCTGCATCGGTGCGGACTTTGTGACCAGCGCCCGTGGTTATATGTTTGCACTAGGTTGTATTCAAGCATTGCAATGTAATAAAAATACTTGTCCAACGGGGATAACAACACATGATCCAAAATTTCAACGGGGCCTGCATCCTGCATCAAAAGCGGTTCGCATCACCAGCTATGTCAATAATATGGTTAAAGAGGTAGGCATTATTGCCCATTCTTGTGGTGTCAAAAATCCCCGAGGCTTAAACCGAAGTCATGCCTTAATTTCTTTGGGTAGCGGCAAGGCAATTGGAATGGATGAACTTTATCCTGACGTGGAACCAAAACAGGAGTAAATCATGGCAATCAGTTCAGGTTTAATGTTATTAGCACTAATGCTTTTATTAGCACTGCTGGTAAAACCTGTCGCTGAAAAATTTCACATTCCATTTGCAGGGTTATTGGTTGTTATTGGGTTTGTAGGCAGTGAAATTTTAATTACTTTTGGTGGCGATACCGGTATTCGCTACGATTCCTTCCATGATTTAATTTTATTTGTATTTTTGCCATTACTCATTTTTGAAGCTGCATTTAAGATTGATGCAGAACATTTGTGGAAGCAATTAGCCGTCATTTTATTTTTTGCGATTCCAGTAATGTTATTGTCGACCTGTGTTGCAGCGGTGATGGTGTATTACGGCATTGGTCATGCTACAGGTTTCCCATGGATAGCAGCGTTGATTACTGGTGCCTTATTAGCTGCAACGGATCCGGTAGCCGTGATTGAAATCATGCGTAAGTCAGGTGTGCCCGATCGTTTATGTCTGCTGCTTGATGGCGAAGCATTATTTAATGATGCCACTGCCATCGTGACCTTTAGTATTTTCCTTTATATTGCTCAACATCCAATGGAAAATATTTCAGGTACTGATGTGATCTCACGTTTTATCGTGGTGTTTTTCGGTGGCATTATTGTGGGTTTATTTATCGGACTTGCCTTCTTATTTTTATCACGTTTATTACAAGATTATGTGCAACAAGCAATTGTGACATTAGTCTCGGCCTATTTGTCCTATCTGCTCGCTGAGCAATGGCTTCATGTATCAGGTGTGATGGCGGTATTGGTAACAGGGCTAGTGATGGGACGGGTGATTCATAATGATTTTCAAGATCATGAAAAACGTAGTTTTGTAGATGATTTTTGGACATTTAATGTCTATGTTGCCGAGGCCTTAATGTTCTTGTTAATGGGGGTAACGATTACCATTGGCATGTTTACCGATAATTGGTTAGCAATGCTGATTGGGATTGCAGCAGTATTAATGGCACGGGCAGTTGGTGTGTTTGCTGGTGCGCCATTGATCTCATTATTGCCTGGCGTTGAGCGAATTCCCATAGGCTACCAACGCATTATGTTTGTCGGTGGTCTTCGTGGTGCCGTCACATTAGCATTAGCATTATCACTACCAACCGAACTATCGTATTGGTGGACAGTGCAGTCCATCGCTTTTGGGGTAGTACTATTTACATTATTTGTGCAAGCGCCATTGCTGGCACCGCTATTAAAACGAGAACAGTTCGATAAAGTAGATTAATGTTTGCCAGTCAGTTCAATTGATCCATTGATAGAAATACTGACTTTATTGGTGCCGGCAGCCAAGGCTGGTGGTGCGCCACGTGCCTCGTTCATTGCCATAGTACGTGGCATCACAGCTTGTGGTTGACGATAATTACTATCAACTGAAACTTGAATGATCCGGTAATTATTTTGACCAAACTGTTTGGCAATAAGGCTCGCTTTATGGCGAAACTTAGCAATGGCTTCTTTGATCAATTGTTCTTTAACGAGTTCAAGTGTGTGGTCAGAAATACTAAAGGTCATGGATTGCACATTGGCAAGATCACTTAAATCCCCTACTAATTCGCTCAACTGGTCAAAGTCTTGGCTGCTAAGTTTAATATTTTGACTAACCTGCCATGAGCTAATCTTGCTTTTGTTATAGAGAGGTCGACTGCTATAACGGGTAGTATGAGTTTTTATCGCTTCAAACTGCGCTGCTTTCTCCAAGATTAATGCCATTGTTTGGTTGACCTGTTTTGTAAGAATAGAAGGAGATAAACCGTTCTTTTGTACCGCTAACATCGCAACCAATTGATCATTTTCGGTGTCACCGGATGCGCTGGCATGTAAATTTATTTGGTTATAGCGTAAACCGTCATCGGCACTGGCAAGCGTGCCTGTAAAAGAGAGTAAACAACCGATAAGTAATATGTATAGTTTATTCATGGCATTACCGTTCCTTGATATATAATCTAGACCTCAGAGATTAAGACTATCTCAATTACCGCAAGGTTTCATATAATAAACACATTAAACCAACATCCAAGTTGGCCTACATTAAAAGAATCAATTGAGGAAAAACATGAAAGCTGAACAAAAAATCCTAGCCGATGGATCAAGTTTGATTGATGCCGCAACGGAACAATTTGTTGCATCTGCACGTTCAGCAATTGCTAAGCGTGGTGTATTTCATGTCGCATTAGCAGGTGGTTCAACCCCCAAAGGTTTATATCAAAAACTAGCGACATCACCGTATATGGAACAAGTAGATTGGTCACGAGTACATTTGTTTTTTGGTGATGAGCGCTGTGTATTGCCAACACATGATTATAGTAATTTCAAAATGGCCCGTGAAGCGATGATAGATCATTTGCCGATCCCGCAAGGAAATGTTCATCGTATGCCGACCGAAACGGGTGGAGCGTCTGAAGTGGCTGTCAGTTATGCGCAAATCATGAGTGAAGTACTACAAGATGAATCCTTAGATTTAGTCTTATTGGGTTTAGGGCCCGATGGTCATATAGCGTCATTATTCCCCGGTACCGATGCACTAGATGTTAGCGATACCTTAACCACCAGCCTTTATGTTGAGAAGTTTGACTCATGGCGAGTCACCATGACTTATCCAGTGATTAATGCCGCAAGACAAGTGATTGTCTTTATCGGTGGTCAAGCAAAAGCGGCCATTGTCAGCGATATTACAAATGATGCAGTGCAAGGTTTGCCAGTTCAACGTTTAGCGCCGCAAGGTGACTATTATTGGTTTATGGATGCGGCAGCGGCTGGTCAATAATGCGTTATTTGTTAGCTGTCGATATCGGTGGTACAAAAACCTTATGCCAGTTAAGTTCTGAACAAGGTGATATTGTTTTAGAACAACAATATCCAAGCCAAGATTTTGCCAGTTTTGATTTAGTACTTACGGCGTTTTTAGCGCATCAAACTATCAAAAACTATTCTATTGATAGTGCTTGTTTTGCCGTGGCTGGCCCGGTATTAGGACGAGATGCGAGTGTCACCAATTTGCCCTGGCAGTTAAATGCCGATCAATTAGCCTCCAAGTTTACTATTGGCCATATTCATTTATGCAATGATTTTGAAGCAGTGGCCTATGGGATTTCATGTTTAGAAGATGATGAAATTGTCAGCTTGCAACAAGGTAAACCTGTCGAAAATGCACCTCGAGCCGTTATTGGTGCAGGTACCGGGCTAGGACAAGCCTTATTGCTCCCTGATGGTGACCAGTGGCGAGTGATAGCGACAGAAGGTGGCCATACTGATTTTGCTCCCACCGATCCTAAACAAATGTTATTACTGGAACATCTTATTGAACGTTTTGGCCATGTTTCTTATGAACGGGTAGTATCAGGTGTTGGTTTAGTCTCAATTTATGAGTTTTTGCGTGCTTATCAGCAAGTGGATGAGAACCCGGAGTGTCGTCAGGCGATGATAGACAGTGATCCCGGTGAAGTAATCAGCCAATATGCACTTAAGCAGCAAGATCCATTGGCATTAGAAGCCCTAGATATGTTTATTCAAATCTATGGCGCCCAGGCGGGCAATGTCGCATTAAATGTATTACCAAGAGCCGGTTTATATATTGCGGGTGGTATTGCTGCAAAAAATATACAACGCTTTAAACAAGGCGGCTTTATAGATGCCTTTATTGCTAAAGGTAAAATGACTGCGTTAGTTAAAGATATTCCAGTACGATTGATATTACAGCCTAAAGTAGGTCTACTAGGAGCACGATTATTAGCACAACAAATAGCGGTATAACAAAACAATGAGCATGGAAAAAAACAATAAAATTTCGGTAGATGTGGAAACGACGTATCTTGAGCAGGAATCCGATCCCCAAAAGGCACGTTATTTGTTTGCTTATACCATTACCATCAAAAATACCGGTCTTAGTTCGGCACGATTATTATCTCGCTATTGGAAAATTACCGGTGGCGATGGCCATGAACAAGAAGTTGAAGGCGACGGTGTGGTGGGTCAGCATCCATATTTAATACCAGAACAGGAATTTACCTATACTAGCGCCGCTATGTTAGATACACCAGTGGGTATGATGCAAGGCCATTATATGATGGTCGATGACGATGGCGAACGGTTTGAGGTGGATATTCCGGCGTTTACGCTGTCAGTGCCACAAACCTTACACTAAGCAATTCATCCATTTGGGCATTGACATTTTTACTTCGTAACCGCAATGCATTCACCAATTGATCCAGGCGCACATAGCTGACCATTAGGCCAGATAGCATGATCAAAACGGGTATTAGTTACCACACTACTACCTAGATTTGCACCACTGAGATCAGCATAAGATAAGTCGGCATTCGTTAAATCTGCATTCGTTAAATCTGCTTTTTTCAAACTGGCACCTAATAAGATGGTGTTTTGTAATTGACTATAGCTGAGATTGGTAAACCCAAGATCAGCATAAGCAAGATCAGCACCGGTCAGCGTAGTATTCATCAGGTTTGAGCCCATTAATTGACTATTACGTAATTGCGCATTGCTTAAATCCTGATCTTGAAAATTAAGCTGTGCCTTTAAACAGTTATTCCAATTTACCCCAGGCATTGGCTCAGCGGCACAATTGGGTAAAGGCGCTGCAATTTCTGGAGAGAATGAAAAGGCTAATAACGTCACCAAGCTTAATACTGAAAAAATACTAAATAACGGCCAAAAAAGAGTCTCCTTGCGCTCACGAAACTTTCGCATCAGTAGCGTATGGAATTGTCGATGATAGATCTCTTCTCGGTTTTCCTGCCGGCGACGGTCTTTTTTGCGTTGTTGGGCAATTAATTCATCAACCTTATTATCTTGGCGACGATCAAAGCCATTACGTTCATCTAAGTTTTTCTTTTGCTTATTTTTGTCGGTGATAGCGGGGTGCTGCAACTCGGGTCTATCCCGGATAGTGTGCCAACTGAGCTGATCATGGCTGACTTCATCATGCATTGCCAAGCGATTAAGAGTGATATTATTAATGATAATGGGACTGGTAAACGGGCCATTTATGACGCCTTGTCGGCGGGTATACCAAAGTACGTTATTTTTTTCCATATTGCTTTCTCTAAGCGAGTAAGTTGCTTGCTATACTAGCATTGTGAATAACAAAAGTGGGCTGAAATTATTGTGCTGATTCAGCAATCATTGCAAAATCCAGTTGGATTGATCCAAGATATCCCTGCCAAGCTATTAGCAGAGATCGTTATTGGGCAGCGGCTTGAAGCTGTTGTAGTGAAAGCTGCAATTGCAGGCGAATTGGTAACGATAAAACTAGCAGATAGCCTATTAACTATTCGTGCGTCAGAAGCTTTGCAGGCTGGTCAGCGGATACAACTTGAACTGGCATTAGAAAATGGCAAGCCGGTATTAAAATTAGTACCACAACAAACCATAGGCCAAAATACAGCACCACTCGTTGAAACAGCAGCTAAAACAAATCAAGCGATTAATAATATAACGGGTAATCTCGTGAAAGCCGGCCAACAAGTCGCAGTAGAAGTGGTTAAAGTATTAGCTGAAAATAGAGTATTAGTACAGACAATCTCAGCACTTGATAATCGTTCACAATCTTTAGCAAAGCCGGCTATTCAGCGCTTTGATATTGATATATCGCAATTAACACAGCGTTATCAAGCCGGTGATAAATTGACCGTAGACATTGTCAGCACTAAACCTCTCACCATTAATTTACGTCCGGAACAAGCCCCTGTACGTGAACAGATTATATTAGAGCGCCTTCAACAATTAGTGCGACAGCAAGTTGATAAGCCGAGTTTAGCGACGATAGCAAAAGCTGTTCAAAATCAACAAATACCGGAGCTTGTCCAGCGGGAGATTAGGCAACTTTTACAACAGGTATTGGATAAACCAGCATTAACTAAGGCTAATGCATTTAAACAAGCATTAGTTTCTTCTGGTGCCTTTACCGAAAAACAATTAATTAGCCAGCCTATTGTTATTAAACAAGATTTTAAAGCAAATGTATTGAAGGTGATAGCGGCATTAGAAACCGTCATTGCTCAAATTAGCCAAAAGGGTGGCGATGCTAAAGCAGTGTTGAATCAGTTACCAGCACAAGTGCAATCTGCATTATCAGCGCAAGGTAAAACACCGGCACAATTATTAAATATTTTACTGCCAGGCAAAGCTTTCCCACCAGTCATTCATACCGCGACTGCACAAACAACCCCTGCTATTACCAGTCAAGAACAGGCCTTATTGATAACACAATTATTGAGTAAGCCGGCTCCCAGCATTGGTCAAACAATTGCGGCATCGAACCGACCTATTCCAGTTGTACTCGCCGAATTACAGATGATGTTGAGAGAGGTGGAAGGCGTTCATAATAAATTGCAATTTAACCAGTTATCGATGTTGAAAGAGCCTGACTCACCCAATACAGTAGCCAGTTGGTTATTTGATGTACCGATTAAAGATAAACAGAATGTAGATCTATTGCAGCTTCAAATTGACCAATATCGCCAACAATCCGAAGATGAACTTGAAGATATTTGGAGCGTACAACTTCGATTAGATACACAGAATTTAGGTCCGGTACAAGCAACGGTAACGATGCATGCAGAAGATCTCAAAATAGTATTTCGAGCACAGCGACCACAAAGCGCCCTCTTATTAGAACAGAATTTACCCTCTCTGGATAAAGCATTATCCAAATTAGGGGTATCAATGTCCCATAGCAGTTGTTATTGCGGAGAAATAGCAAAACCAGTATTGCTAAGCCAAGATGTCGTGCAAACCAATTCATTGGTGGATGTGTCGGTATGAGTGAAATACAAACCCTACGTGCGATAGCACTGCAATATGATGGTGAAAATGCCCCGACAGTTACCGCATCTGGTGAAGGAATTATTGCAGAAGAAATTATCCGAATAGCACGCGAACATGGTGTTCCTTTGCGGGAAGATGCCATGTTAGCCGAGTTATTGGGTGAACTTGAGTTAGGGGAAGAAATAGCGGAAATACTCTATCGTGTCATTGCTGAAGTCATTGCTTTTGCATACTTAGTTTCAG
>JAUXFA010000125.1 GCA_030620285.1 Piscirickettsiaceae bacterium | reverse complement strand
CAGCTAAACTCAATTCAACATTACCGTTATCAATGCCAGTATCTTGGCCTTCAGTATTCATCAATACATAACGGGCCGCATTCCATAATTTATTACAGAAATTACGGTAGCCACCAATACGGCTCATATCGAAATTAATATCACGACCTGTTGATGCTAGCGAAGCAAAGGTAAATCGTAATGCATCAGTACCATGCGCTTCGATACCATCAGGGAATTCTTTGCGAGTCGCTTTTTCGATTTTAGGTGCATTCTTAGGCTGCATTAGTCCAGTTGTGCGTTTTTTGACTAATGATTCAAGATCGATGCCATCAATAATATCGATAGGATCAAGTACATTACCTTTTGACTTAGACATTTTGTGACCATGTGAATCACGTACCAAACCATGAATATAAACTTCTTTAAAGGGCACATCGTCCATAAATTTGATGCCCATCATCATCATACGGGCAACCCAGAAGAAGATAATGTCAAAGCCAGTGACTAATACACTACCCGGATACCATGTTTTAACGGCATCGGTATTTTCAGGCCAACCTAAGGTTGAAAATGGCCAAAGTGCTGAGGAAAACCAGGTATCTAAAACATCTTCATCTTGTTTGAGAATAATGTCATCAGCTAAGTTGTTTTCTTGTCGAACGGCAGCTTCATCATGAGCAACATAAATATTACCATTGTCATCATACCAAGCAGGAATACGATGGCCCCACCAGATTTGACGGGAAATACACCAATCTTGAATGCCGTCCATCCAGTTATAGAATGTTTTATCCCAGTTGCCGGGGACAAATTTAATCTTGCCTTCCTGCACTGCTTTAACAGCAGGCTCAGCTAATACATCGGCTTTGACATACCATTGATCTGTTAATAATGGTTCGATAACAGCGCCACTACGATCACCTCGAGGCACCATTAAGGTATGGTCTTTAATGCTTTCTAACAAACCCAGATCATCCAAATCACCGACAATCGCTTTGCGGGCATCATAGCGATCTAAGCCTTGATATTTTTCAGGCGCTTGATCATTGATAGCAGCATCAATGGTTAGGATATTGTATTTTGGCAAATCATGACGTTGTCCCATTTCAGCATCGTTAAAGTCATGAGCAGGGGTGATTTTGACACAGCCAGTACCAAATTCAGGATCAACATAACTATCAGCAATAATCGGAATTTCACGTCCCACTAATGGCAAGGTAATTGTTTGACCGATGAGGTGTTGGTAGCGCTCGTCGTCAGGATGAACCGCAACAGCACTGTCACCTAACATGGTTTCGGGACGAGTTGTAGCAACCACTAAATGACCCGAACCATCTGTTAATGGATAACGAAAATGCCACATATGGCCAGATTCTTCTTCGGATAATACTTCTAAATCAGATACCGCTGTATGGAGTACAGGATCCCAGTTGACTAGGCGTTTGCCACGATAAATAAGACCTTCTTTATGCAGTTGAACAAAGACATGTTTAACCGCTTCTGATAACTCATCATCCATGGTGAAGCGATCACGAGACCAATCTAAAGAGGAACCCAAACGGCGTAATTGGCGAGTAATATTATTGCCAGACTCTTGTTTCCAATCCCAAATGCGATCAATAAAATCATCACGACCCAAATCATGGCGTGTTTTACCCTCGGCATTGAGTTGGCGTTCAACCACCATTTGAGTGGCAATGCCGGCATGATCAGTACCTGGTTGCCATAAGGTATTATCGCCTTTCATGCGGTGATAACGTGTTAGCGTGTCCATAATGGTATTGTTAAAACCATGGCCCATATGCAGGCTACCCGTAACATTGGGTGGCGGCAGCATAATGGTATAGGGTTCGCCCTCACCGGAAGGCTTAAATTCGCCGTTTTGTTCCCAGGTTTGGTACCAACGTTGTTCGATTTCGTCAGGGCTATAGGTTTTTTCCATGGTCTTTAATATTTGCTGGTTAAATGTTGTAGTAAAAGGTCGAGATTATACGCTGTTCGGGCTAGTTTATACTCAAACAACTTTATTTTACCGTTGGTGATGAGCTTGTCGAATCGTAACGGCTTATCAGCTACCCTTCGATAGGCTCAGGATGAACAGAATTGATTTTCTAAAGCCTACAGTTTTAATAATGGTGGGGATTAAATCGATATATGGTGGCTATCTAATTCATACCCGCGTTGTTTATAAAATTGATAACGTTGTCGGCCAGCAGTTTTGACTGATTCATTGTCATCTAAAAGCTCGGCTAGTCGCTCAAACTGGCTAAAAAATAGCGGTTGTTCAACCGTGAGATTAATGAGTAAGTCCATTAATCTTGGCGGCTTGGAATCATGGCCAATTAATATTGGGCAGTGTTCATTAGGTTCATCATTATTCACTTGATGTGGCACAAAACTATCAGCGCGAAAAGACCATAACATCTGATTAAGCTGTTCTGCATGATCAGCATTTTCAGTATGAATGTAAACCTGATTACCTTGTTTATAAGCTTTTTCGGCTAATCGACAGGCAAAGACCTGTCGATCATGTTCTTTGTTGCCATTGAGAATATAGAAACTAACTCTAGTCATTGTTTAGTTTTTATCTGCAATATGATTAAGTAAAAACTGAACGAGTAGTGGTACTGGACGACCAGTTGCACCCTTAGCTTTGCCGCTATTCCATGCTGTACCAGCAATATCAAGATGTGCCCATGTGAATTTTTCGGTGAAACGAGAGAGGAAGCATGCAGCGGTGACACTACCTGCTTCTTTGCCGCCGATATTGGCAATATCAGCAAAATTACTATCAAGCTGAGGTTGATAGTCATCCCATATCGGTAGTTGCCATGTCCGATCATAGCTATCATTGCCTGCTTTTAATAAGTCATCGGCAAGCTGTTGATCATTAGCGAATAAGCCTGTTGCTTGGCGACCTAATGCCACAATGATCGCACCTGTTAAAGTAGCAAGATCAATCACAATCTCAGGATTAAAGCGTTCGCTATACGTTAAAGCATCACATAAGATTAAACGACCTTCGGCATCGGTATTGAGTATTTCAATCGTCTTCCCGGCCATGCTGGTAACAATGTCACCTGGTTTGTTGGCATCGCCGTCAGGCATGTTTTCTGAACTGGGAACCACACCAATAACATTGATTGGCAAGTTAAGTTCAGCAATGGCAGAAATGGTGCCAAACACACCTGCACTACCGCACATATCGTATTTCATCTCATCCATACCTTGTGAAGGTTTGAGTGAAATACCACCTGCATCAAAGGTCAGACCTTTACCGACGAGTACAACAGGGCGATCATCACCTGCGCCTTGGTAATTCATTACGATTAATTTAGCGGGTTCACGGCTACCACGAGAGACTGATAATAATGATCCCATACCGAGTTCTTCCATTTCGGCTTCATCTAGGATTGTGGTGGTGACCGAATCACAATTCTTGCCTATTTTAATGGCTTGTTCAGCCAAATAAGTGGGCGTGCAAATATTACCTGGCAGATTACTTAATTCACGCGCTAGATTCATACCATTAGCGATAGCGTTACCTGTTTGGGCAGCTAACTCAGTGTCTTCAATATTTTCAGAGGTGATGAATGTAAGACGTTCTATAGGATTTTTTTGAGGTTTAACGTCACTCTTTGTTTGAGTGTACTTATACAATGCTGTTTCGGCAGTGGTCGCTGTTTGGCGAACCTTCCAACTATTACTACGTGAAGGAATAGTAATTTCTGCTAAACAACTGCTGGCATCAGCTGCGCCGGAGGAGTTTAAAACGGTAGTCATTGCCGTAACAGCCGAATTAAAGTTATTTTCTGTAGTTTTATCCTTTTTACCGCAACCAACAAGTAGCACGCGAGGGCTTGATATGCCTGCAACATCTTGCAGTAGTAATGTTTGTCCAGCCTTACCTTTAATATCGCCACGTTCGATAACTTTTGCGAGATAACCACTGCTTTGTTCATTTAAAGCGGTTGCACTGGGGCTTAATTCGCCGTGTTCGAAAACGGCGACCACCACACAATCAGTTTCATGTGTTGTGGGTGCATTTGTTGTGACAAAATAATGCATTAATTGCTCCTGTGAGCGTAGATGATTTAAACTGCATCTAAATAGATAGTCCTATTCTAACGAAGACCACTAAATAATGCGCGCTGTTCGACAATTTTTTCATTCTTATACCTCGGTGATAGACCGATATTTATGGCGAGAGTTTTCTCTTAACCTACTGGGTGTAATCGGTGTGTTATGGCTAATCTTTGTTGCCACTCGATTTGCGCGCTATTTAGCGCAAGCCGCAGTGGGAAATTTGCCAGGTGAAGTGATCTTCACCTTATTAGGTTACAGTTCATTGGGCGCCTTATCTTTGTTGTTGCCAATGGGTGCTTTTCTCGCCGTAATGCTCGCTATGGGTAGAATGAGTTCCGATAGTGAATTAACCGTTATGTCTGCCTGCGGTATTTCTGACAAACGAATTATGCGAAATGTCCTAATGTTTTCAGGAATGATTGCCACCATCGTCGCCGTATTGTCACTTATCATCGTTCCAAATGTACTGTCTGGTCGTTATGAACTGGAGCAAAAAGCAAAAACAGCTGCCGATACCAGTGGTTTAGTCGCGGGCAATTTTAAAGAAAGTCGAGATGGCAGTTGGACTTTTTATTCGCAAGGCCTGACTAAAGATAAACAAGGTATGGAAAATGTATTTATCGAAATTCACAAGGAAGATCGGCCACTTGTTTTTCGTGCTGAAAAGGGCAGATTTGAAGCTGATATTGATACCGGAAATAAATATTTAATTCTTGAAAATGGTTATCGTTACCAAGGGCAAGCAGGACAAAAAAATTTTGTGATTGCACACTTTGTGACACATAGTTTACTCGTTGAAAAAGGTGAAGGGCAACGGGTGCGAATACGTCATAAAGCCACCCCGACAAGCAAGCTGTGGAAGCGAGGCAATCCTAAAGACATTGCTGCATTACAGTGGCGTTCATCGGCAGCAATAATGACAATTATTCTTTGCTTGT
>JAUXFA010000039.1 GCA_030620285.1 Piscirickettsiaceae bacterium | reverse complement strand
CAGAGGCATTATCATCACGGCGAAATAGCCATGCAGAAAATGTGGTAGTTAACCCTGTAGTGAGCATTAATGCAGCAATATTAATATGCCAAGTACCATGGGTAGTGATATACCAGCAATACAGAAAGAATGCAGGTAAGACTAATAGGTAATATTTGGTCTTTTTCCAATTGAGGCTTTCAGCTAATAAAGTGGTAGAGGTATACCAAAGTGCGCCGCCGATGGCAATCAGGAAGGTTTTGAGTGATTGTTGTTCTGATAACAGATCAATATCGTGTGCTTGATCAAGTATCACCAAGTTAATAATAGCGAGGGAAAGTACCGCGAGGGGAAAGCGCTGACAAGTGTGTAGAAAAGATTGAAAAATTTGTAGCCAAAATGATAGGCTAATTAAACGACTTATTGCTAACTTCATGGTCATTCCATTTTAGTTATTAAATACAGCTGTGCAGTCTTTTCCTTGGTCTTTTGCCAAATAAAGTGCTATGTCCGCTTGTGATAATAATTGATCAATATCAAAAGGATTGTCAGGCGTATAAATACTGATTCCTATGCTAGCGGTAAAAGATATCTTGTTATCATTGCTGGGAATAACCGTATGCCTAATTTCATGATGTAAACGTTGGCTAAATTGTTGAGCTTGCTCAAGCGTTGTTTCTGGAAGAAATAGTGCAAATTCTTCACCACCAAAACGAGCAGCAATATCACTTGTCCTAGCAACGTTTTTGAGTGTTTTTCCGAATGAGGTGATGACTTTATCACCAGCGGCATGACCAAACGAATCATTGATATTTTTGAAATCATCCAGATCGATCATTAATATCGAGAATTGAGATTTATTCCTAGCAGCCAAGCTGGTGTATTGTTCAGTTTGTGTTAGCCATGCTTGGCGAGTTAATAGACCACTTAAGAAATCAATAGTTGCTAGTTCACGCATTTCAAGTTCAAGCAAATGAATCTCTTGGTACTGCTGGACTAAGATGAATGAAACGGCAGGTGCGACTATAAGAGGCACAATGGTCGCGACGATATAGGCAAGGTAGCCCATATCAGGTGGCGAAGGAAATACCTGTAATGCTAGAGCCGTGACAATTAAAGAAGTGATAACTGAAATGGCAGTAATAACTAATACTACCTTGAAGGTGCCAAGCGATATTAAAAATTGTCTCATAGCAGTAAATTCTTCACATTTTCCGTTGTTTTCTGTGCAATTTCAGTCGTTGTTTCTGAACGTAATTCAGACAAGATATTCAGTATACGTGGAATATTCTCCGGTGTATTCCTAGACTGTTGCATGCCAGCCAATGGCATGTCAGGCGCATCGGTTTCTAATACTAGTGATGACAGTGGAAGTTTACTAAATAATGTTCTTAGGCGTGTTGCGGTAGTATGAGTTATTACGCCGCCAACCCCTAATAAAAACCCAAGTTTAATATATTGTTGAGCTTGTTGTTCACTACCATTAAAAGCATGAATAATACCGCCTTTTTGTGCGTATTGTTTTAATAGTTGGATTGTTTGATCGTGTGCCTTTCTAACGTGAAGAATAACGGGTAAGTTTGTATCTTGGGCAATTTGTAATTGCTTGGAAAATAATTCTATTTGGGATTTTTTATCATGGTTATCCAAATAAAAATCTAAACCAATTTCGCCGATTGCAATTGGCTGTTGTAGTGCGACAAGTTTCTGTAATTGGAGTAGATGCTCAGGTTGATGTTGCCCCATAAACATTGGATGCAGCCCTAAGGCGGGGTATAACATATCGGATTGTTGGCAAATGTGGAGTAATTTTTGCCAGCTAGACGCGGTCACCCCCGGCACAATAATTTGCTGAACGCCCAGTTGCTGGCAGTGAGCTAATATATTGTCTCTGTCATAATCAAAATGGGTGAAATCAAGATGACAATGGCTATCAATTAACTCCATTTATAGCTCCTGTTGTTAGGCTTTACCCCAATAAAATTTAAGTTAAAGCTCAAAAAATAGCTACGTTAATTAAGGTTAATATAAGGAAGGATAGACTCACAATAAAACCTGCTAGGGGTATCCATTGAGGAAAATTAATACTGTCTTCAGTCGATGGGCTACGTTTTTTTATTCGTAATAAAGCCAGATTTATCATTGAAAATATGCATAGCATTAGGAGTGATGTGATTTCAGCAAGAATAGACAGATGGCCAGTAATAGCTAAGCCCATAACAGCAATCGTGGCGATAAATGTGGCAAGTAATGGTGTTTGGGTTTGGGGGTGAACAATACTTAATATTGTTGGTAGTTGATTACGAGAACCTAGACCATACATAACTCGTGAAGCCATAATGATTTGAATCAGTGCGCCGTTAATGATCGCTAATAATCCAATAATGCTAATGAGTACAGGGTTGTTCCCCGTAAAATGTTGATATAAAAAGGCCAATGGTGCTTGGGTCGTTGCTAATTGTTGCGGCGGTACGGCAAGTACTGCTGTGACCATAATTAACATATACAATAGCGTGGTAATAGCTAATGTTAGTAAAATGGCTAAGGGTAAGTTACGCTTTACATCCTTCACTTCTTCAGCAACATCAACCATATCTTCAAAACCAATAAAGGCATAGAAGGCCAGCAGGGTGCCGGTAAAAATAGCTGTCCAGTGTGTAATATCAGCAGAGGGAATAAATTCGGAAAAAGTAGAATCTTTTTGGAAATTTATCCCAGTGAAACTTACTCCAATAATCAATAGTAAACCACCAATCTCGATAATAGTGATCATTGATGCCAGTGAAACAGAGGTCGATATTCCCCATGCTGCGATACTTCCGAGCAGAAGTGTTACTAGAACAATGGTTGGGAGTCTGTCGGCAGTAATAAATTGATTTAAATATCCTACAAAACCATTGACTAATGCGGCGGCAGAGACTAATCCTGCCAAAATAACTAATATTCCTGTTAGCGTGGATAGTTTTTGTGATGAAAACCCTTCTTTTACATAAAGTGATGCACCAGCAGCAAGCGGAAAACGGCCTGATAATTCAGCAAAAGACATTGCTGTGAGGGCTGCCATTAGGGAAGCAATGAGAAAAGAGATTGGTGCAAAATAACCAGCAACACCCGCTAGCTCTCCTACAAGTGCATAGATTCCAGCTCCAATCGTTGTGCCTAAGCCATAAAGTACCATCTGGGTTAATGACAAACTTCTATTTAAAGTAGTTTTATTGGACATGACTTAGGCCTTCGCCCCTTGGGTCACTCGCGGTATCCAATTGTTGTGATTTTTTATTTTGTATGATGACTTGCATATTGCCGTATTGGCGATCAAGTTGTTTAATTGTATGGCCGCGACCTTGCAAATTATCTAATTGTTGGGAATCAAATCCTATTGACTCGACTTGTATCTGATCGGGTGAATACTGGTGATGAAATCGTGGCGATGACACAATATCAGAGGCATTTTCACCATCAACGAAATCTAAAATACCTAATAGGACCATGGTGATTATACGACTCCCTCCCGGTGTGCCAATAATCATTAATCGGTCATCGTTTTCTACAAATGTTGGTGTCATACTTGATAAAGGACGTTTATTGGCTGCAATGGCATTAGCATTGTTACCCGTTAAACCATAAACATTGCTTGATCCCGCTTGGGCAGAAAAGTCATCCATCTCATCATTGAGCAAGACACCGGTGCCGGGTGCTATAAAGCCGGACCCAAACGGATAGTTAATGCTCAGTGTGGCAGCAACACGGTTACCGTCACGATCAATAATGGAAAAATGGGTGGTATCTTCACCCTTATTTTCAGATGTTACAGCAAGATCTATTGGGCTGACATTATTGTAGTCAATTGTATTTGTAAGTTGTAATGCATAGTTTTTTGACAGTAATTTTTGAGCGGGAATAGTGATAAAATCGCTATCGCCCAGATAGCGACTACGGTCGAAATAAGCACGTTTCATCACTTCGACGATCAGATGTTTTTTTTGGTTAGCATCAGCCGTCGCTAACGGTAAATGCTCGAGTTGATTGAGCATCGATAATAAAACAATACCACCTGATGACGGTAGTGCTGCCGAGGTGATTGTATAATCTTGATAGGTGCCGGTAATCGGTTGGCGTTCTTTGATTTGGTAGTTTCTTAAATCTTGTAGCGTCCATATACCGCCGGCGTGCTGCACAGCAGAAACTAATTTTTTAGCAATATCACCTTGATAAAATCCAGCACGGCCTTGTTGAGCAATTTGTTCTAAGGTTTGTGCCAAATCAGTTTGTGTAATTAAGGTATTGATATTGGGGACTTGGCCATTCCTGAGAAATATCGATTGAGTTTCGGGTGAGGCTTTAAGCGAGCTTAAACGGAACTTGGCTAGCTTTTGATAATGTGCTGTGACTTTAAAGCCTTGTTTAGCATAGCGAATAGCGGGTGCTAATGTTTGTGCTAATGTTAAGTTTCCATAATGTTTACTCAAGTGATCAAGAGCCGCTGGGACGCCTGGTATCGCTGCGGCTAAGGGGCCATTGAGAGATAATGCTTTATTAACGTTGCCATCATTATCAAGATACATATCGCGATCAGCAGCAGCGGGTGCAGTTTCGCGGCCATCGATCATGACATTAAACTGATCATTCGCGCGATGTAATAACCAGAAACCACCACCACCTAACCCAGATCCTGATGGTTCGACAACTGCCAATGCCGCGCTCACGGCGATAGCTGCATCAAAAGCATTGCCTCCTTGATTTAAGATCTCAAATCCAGCTTGTGTTGCGAGTGGATGAGCGCTAGCGATAGCCGCTTTAGTTACGGTGTCGTTTGCTGAAATTAGCGGTGTAGTTGACGCTAATAATGCAATAGCCAAATAACAAAAATAGCGAGACATGAGATCTAATTATCTATGTTGCTTTTGAAGTGATTTTTGCCGTTGATTATCGCGGTATTGTTGTTTTTCAACCCGATGTACTGCAATTGTTTTTGCGGTATCGGCGCCTATATGTGTTTCACCACGTTGTCGTGCTAATTCCATTTGTTTTTCTCTTTCAGCATAACGGGCTTTTTGTTCAATAGTTGTTTTATCAAAGCAATGAGGGCAGCTTACGCCATGTTGATAGTATTTACTAAGCTTATCTTGATTGGTAATGGGCATACGGCAAGCATTGCACTGGTCGTAGTTGCCCTTTTCTAGTTGATGATTAACAGTCACACGTTCATCAAATACAAAACATTCGCCTTGCCAAAGTGTGTCTTGTTCATCCACTTGTTCAAGGTATTTAAGAATACCACCTTCAAGGTGATAAACCTCTTCAAAACCTTGCTCTTTCATATAAGCGGTAGATTTTTCACAACGGATACCACCGGTGCAAAACATGGCAATTTTTTTGTGCTTTTCAGGATTAAAATGCTGTTTTACATAATCAGGAAATTCGCGAAAACTATCAGTAACAGGGTTGATAGCATTTTTGAAAGTGCCTACTTGAACTTCGTAATCATTGCGAGTATCGACCAGTAAAACTTCAGGATCACTGATTAAGGCATTCCAGTCTTTAGGTTTAATATAGGTGCCGACAATATGTTTAGGGTCAATGCCTTCAATACCCATGGTAACAATTTCTTTTTTCAGTTTGACCCGAGAGCGCAAGAAAGGCATTTCATCGCTAAATGATTCTTTGTAACTTATTTCAGATAATCGGGGATCGTCGGTTAAAAATGCTAACAAGGCATCAATATTTTGTCGGGAGCCAGCAACCGTACCGTTAATGCCTTCTTTAGCAAGTAATAATGTGCCCCGAATACTGTGATCGAGCATTAGCTTAAGGAGGGGAGCTTTGAGCTGTTGATAATTATCTAGTGTGACAAATTTATACATTGCACATACAACAATTTGGGGCATCAGTAATATTTCCTTAGAATTAGTATGTCTATTTTACGTTTATTTTTTAGCCTTGTGGTGATACATGTCTATATCTTTTAATTAAAGAAGAAATGTAGTAACAATATAGCGTTAGAATAGTCATAATATTATGATTGTGAGTAGTATTTTCTAGTGCACTTGTGAGGTCACTATGGTTAATACAAATGAAGATGATAAATCTTGGCATCAAGATCATGCGGCATGGGTAAAAGAAGTCGAGCAATGGCAACATGAATCAAATCGATTGGTTGCTTTGTTATATCAATTAGAGCGTGCTTTGCCGGAACATACAGGAATGTTGGCAAAACATGTTTTATTAATTGAACAGCATGAGAAATTGATCAATAGCCATGGGTGTAGTATTGCTGGTGACTGTCATTTACATTCTTGCTCTGAGCTTAAATCACAACAGCAACAAACTGAGTGTTATCAGAATTTGTCCCATCTTCATGATGAAGCAAGACAAGAACACGTGACATTAAAGAAAATGTATTCGGAAGAAATGGATAAATTTAAGTCATTACTCAGAAAACTGCTTAAGGAATGTTAGTTTTTTAGTACCACTAACCCCAGCGACGAACTCGGCCGGTATCGATATGGATAAAATCAGATGTTGGATAATAGCCAACACCGCCGATATGTAAATTAAGCGAGGCTTTACGCAGTTCAGATAGTTGACGGCCAGGCAGGCGGATATCAATAGCTTTACCTTGCATATGTAAACTTTTTTTGGCAACGCCATTACTTTGTTTATTGAGTTTGGCATTGGTTTTGGGTGAACGATAACCAGAGATAACATGAAATGGCTGTCTGCCATTCATTTTATGATGCAGGATATTCAACATATCAATTAAATCGTTATCCATGTGATAGACATCGCCAGTACGGTGATCACGTAGGACACGGTTAATCGCATCCAATTCGCTGGTTTGATATTGGCCTTCAGCCCAATATGTTGCATTTAGGCTTTCACCGGTATGTAAATTGAGTAGGGATAGTTTACGTTCAGGTTGTGATAGTAGGTTTGCAAAGGCATTTGGCATAGCGATACTAGTGGATATGCCTAGACCAATTTGGAGAAAACGACGTCTTGATACAGGGGCATCAGCGGCTGAGTTTTTCTGCGGATCGTGTTTAAACGTCATTAAGCCACCTTAAATGTTAAACCATGCGGTATAACTTACCAATTATAAACAAATTTTACTGTTTGTTACAAGAGATCAGCGAGTTGTTGGTCTCTTTGGTATACATCTGGTGAAAATCTTACTTCATTATCGTCTAGCCAAACAGTGAAATAAGTCGCATAAATTGATAATGGCTTGAGTAGCTTTTGTCCTCGGTTTTTATTACTGGTAATCATATCAAGGACAGACTGTTGGGAATTATTTTCAGCCAAGCTAAAATTGGCTAAGGCAATAGGATCTTCAACTCTAATACAGCCTGAGCTAATTGAACGGTTTACTTCGGCGAATAATTCAGGATGTGAGGTGTCATGCAAGTAAATGCTCCATTGGTTTGGGAACATAAATTTTAATTTTCCTAATGCATTTTGTTCACCGGGATCTTGGCGAAGAACATAGGGAAAATTTTTCTTCGGTACAGATTGCCAGTCAATATCGTAAGGATCATGTTCTACTTTTTGACCCTGTTCAACAGTGAAAACGCGAATATCTTTTAGATAGAAATAATTTGGATTTTGCTGTTGTTTTGGTAGTAGATCCAAGCGGGCCAATTTGTAAGGCACATTCCAGTATGGATTGTAGACCAGTCGATTCATTTGGCTGACAAAACTGGGTGTAGGACGATTTTTACGTCCTACTATTACGCGCATATCCAGTTTTGAACTTCCATTCTCAAAACCATGTAAGGTGTAGTTTGCTAAATTAACCATTAGATAACGTTGCCCTAAATCAGTCGGCATCCAACGATGACGTTCTAAGGTGGTTTTAATTTGCTGCAATCGTTCACTGGCAGAAATATTCATCGCGTGACGGGTTTCAGAACCAATAATGCCATCTATTTTTAAACTGTATTTTTGTTGGAAACGCCGCACAGCTTGTTCCATCAGTGGGCCAAAATGAGAAGACTTAACACTATGGGTAATAGCAAGATACTTATCCTCAAAGGCTAGTCTGGCTTGAATCGCCGCGATATTTTGATGGGTGTCATTAGGGTGTAATAACGGTGTTTCTGGTATTTCTGCCCAGCCACCACGATCAACATAACGCTGATATCGTGCTATAGCCTCCATTAATTTTAGGTATTCAATGGAGTTGGGAATGAGAGAATTTAATTCTGTTTTTAAGTGTTTGGATAATAAAGCTTGATGTAGAAATTCCTGGGCATTGAATATTTTTTGGGGGATGAACCATTGTGGATCAGCAATATTGGCTTCAAGTCGTCCAACTGAAATATCATGAATGAGCTTTAATAGGCCGTCGGTTAATAAAATATCGAATAATTGTGCGGTGGAATCATCAGCGCTAGATTGGAGTTGTTGTAGTGTCGAAAAGTGATAGTCGTCAGGTTGTAGGCCATGGTTTGTTGACGCACTAATAAAGTCGAGAGCATCGTGTGCATGACTGTTAAGTTGCTGTTGGTTTAACCATGGAGATGGTTTATGGCCATCAATGAAATTAGTAAGTGAGTCAGTGTCAAGGTTGTATTGTT
>JAUXFA010000145.1 GCA_030620285.1 Piscirickettsiaceae bacterium | reverse complement strand
TTTAGTAAATATTAGTCCGGAAGGTGATGGAATATTACTCTGCTTTGTTGATGAAAGAGTTTGCAATGGTTGCCAAATATTATGACTACCACTGGCGCCACCCACGATAAGCAATCCACCATAAATCAGCAGGATGATCCCGAATCCTTTTAATAACTTTGTCCAGCCAGAAGAATCAATGCTGAGGGCATTAAGTGCACCTAAATAGATGGCAGAAATAATAAGTAAACCACCCCATAACAAGAGGCTTATCCAGCCCGGAATAATTCGCTCTAACATCCAAATAGCAAGTGCAAGCATGAGTACACCAAAGATGACTTTAATGTCACTCATCCAGCCCCCGGCTTTGGGTAATAATGTACCGGCAGAAGTACCAATAACAAGCAACGGCAAGCCCATACCCATACTGAGAGCAAACAGTGCGGTACCGCCTAATACGGGATCGCCATGTTGGCCAATAAATATTAATGCACCAGCTAATGGCGGTGCCAAACAGGGGCCTACAATTAAACCAGATAATAGCCCCATCACAGCTGCACCAGCGATTTTGCCACCTTTTTGTTGGTGGCTGATTTGATGCAAGCGATGTTGCAGGGCATGTGGCAATTGCAATTCAAATAAGCCAAACATGGATAATGCCAAAATCACAAATAAACCACTAAAACTACCGATGATCCATGGGTTTTGGAACATGGCTTGTAAATTTTCACCCAATAAGCCAGTTAATACGCCAGCGGCAGTATAGGTGATGGACATCGCCAATACATAGGTTAGCGATAAGATAAAAGCACGATGGGTGGTAATGTTTTCGCCTTCGCCAACAATGATGCTTGATAGGATGGGGATCATTGGAAATACGCACGGTGTAAAGGCAAGCAGTAAACCTAAGCCAAAAAAGCCAAGCAAGATTTTGATTAAACTATCTTGGGCCAGACTTTGAGCAATGCGATCTTGCTCTGGCAAATTGAAGCTTGGTGCCGTTTTGACAACGGGCAATACATTATTTTGAATTGCATTGTCAGCAAGGGAGGGCAGAGACAGTTGAATGGTTTTTTCTGTGGGTGGATAGCAAATATGGAAGGTTTCTGAGCAGCCTTGATAATAGACTTTTAGCTCAATTTCTTGAGCAGTATTATCACGGTTGAGAGGTAATAAAATATCGGTGTTTTGCGGATAAACCTCGGTTAGCCCGAAAATCTCATCTACTTTATTTTCACCAGCCGGCAATAATACTTCACCCAGGGTCAGCTGATTATTGTTAATGATTTCAAATCGAATTTTGTCCCGATATAGATAATTGCCGTCAGCAACAATCCATCGTGCGTTCAGGGTCTGCGGATCGATGATCTCGGCAGAAAAATCAAAGGCCTCGTCGACAGTAGGTGGTATGCCAGTATCATCATTTATGCCGAGGCTATCTAATAAGCCAGGGCGTGCTTGAACAGAAATAGCAATGCACAATAAAAAGAGTAGTAATAGTTTTTTCATAATTAATGCTTATCGAGAAGATTGTATTTTGATTGACTGTTTTAGCACTGGATCGTTTCATAGATAAGGTAAAAATAATAATTAGTCGTGCTCGTTCGTCATAATACTGTAATAATTAACTGCAATAATTATCGAACTTTATCAATAAAAGAGTTACAGAATCGTGGAAATAAAAACAATCCATCAAATTGAAAAACAGGCAATGAAAAAGAGTCATACCGAGCTGGCAAGAATAGGTTTTGCGTTATTTTTTCTGGTGGGGGTTTTAGCTTTCAGTTTTGCCACTAGTGGTGGTGTTCCCAATAATGTTTTCTTAGCTGTTGCAGCGGTATTTGGCGGTTATATGGCGATGAATATAGGCGCCAACGATGTTGCCAATAATGTTGGGCCAGCGGTAGGAGCGAAAGCATTAACAATGACTGGAGCAATTGTTATTGCTGTTATTTTTGAAGCCAGTGGCGCGATTATCGCTGGTGGTGATGTGGTGTCCACGATTAAAAAGGGCATTATCGATATTGATGCTTTTGGCAGCGATACTGATAGCTTTTTGTGGGCAATGATGGCCGCGCTACTTGCTGCTGCGCTATGGCTTAATTTAGCGACGATGGCAAAAGCACCGGTTTCAACAACGCACTCTATCGTGGGTGGGGTGATGGGCGCAGGGATTGCAGCAGCAGGGTTTAATATTGTTGATTGGGGAACGATGGCGAAAATTGCTAGCTCGTGGGTTATTTCGCCGGTTATTGGCGGTATTATTGCTGCAGCATTCTTATTTTCCATTAAAAAAACGATTGTTTATAAAGATGACAAGATCAGTTCTTCTGTTAAATGGGTTCCTATTTATGTTGCGCTGATGTCATGGGCTTTTATTACGTATTTAGTCTTGAAAGGTTTAAAGAAAATATGGCCACAACTTGTTGGAGGCTTCAATGACATTATGTTTTTCACTGTTGAAGTGACCTCGAAGCCAACATTCACCACAGCGTTAGTATTGGGTGCTTTAGTGGCGATAACCGTTTATTTTTATATGAAGAAAAATATTAAATCTAAAATAGATACGATAGAGAACAGTCGAGGTGGAGTGAATGCATTATTTACTATTCCGCTTATTTTTGCAGCGGCGCTATTAAGTTTTGCCCATGGTGCTAATGATGTTGCCAATGCTATTGGTCCATTAGCAGCGATTAATGATGCGGTAATGACCGGTGGTATTTCAGCGAAGGCTGGCATTCCACTCTGGGTAATGGGTGTGGGTGCTCTTGGTATTGCAATAGGATTGGCTTTATATGGCCCACGGTTAATTAGAACTGTCGGCGGTGAAATTACGGAGCTAGATCAAATGCGTGCCTTTTCTGTTGCAATGGCGGCATCAATTACGGTTATTATTGCCAGTCAATTAGGTTTGCCGGTGAGTTCAACGCATATTGCTATTGGCGGTATATTTGGTGTCGGATTTTTGCGTGAATGGCTTGATTCAACAGTGAGCATTGAATATGGCATTGCTCAGGACAAAGCTGAAGTAAAAAGCGATAAAAAAGCACTGCAAGCGACAAAAGTAGAACTGAAGAAGTTGGAAAAAAAGAAAGGTAAAAATGATCAAGATTATCAGCGGATAACTGAGCTTTATCGTGCAGTTGATAAGGAAGAAGGCTCACTTAAAAAATCAAAGAAAGTACTGAAAAAAGATCAAAAAACGTTGTATGTGAAGCGTGGTGCAATTAAAAAAATTGTTACTGCTTGGGTTATCACCGTACCCTCTGCAGCAGTCATGGCAGCCTTTATCTTCTATATGATCAAGGGTGTTATGTCTTAAGTTTTTCAAGTGAATTATGGCCCATCAGGATTAGTTCATGGCAGTAAGGATATTAATAATAGAAGATGATGCGGCAATTCGAGATATGCTGTGCTTCTCGCTTAGACATTCTGGATTTGTATGTGAACCAGTAAGTGATGCTGAACAGGGTTTAAAATGGCTGGCAAAACAAAAGCCGGATCTAATTTTGCTAGATTGGATGTTACCTGGGGTTGATGGTATTGAGTTTATTCGCCGCCTACGTGCTCAGGACTTATGGTCTGAGATTCCGGTGATTATGTTAACAGCGAAAGGCCAGAGCGAGGATATGGTCAAGGGCTTGAGTGTGGGGGCGGATGACTATGTCAATAAGCCTTTTTCGCCACCAGAATTGATCGCCCGAATCAAAGCCATACTACGCAGGTGTAATCCTCATGAGGAGCAAGGGCGTAAGCAGCTTGAGTTTTCAGGTTTGATATTAGATATCGAAAGTCATCGTGTCAGTGTGAGTGGCCAGAGAATTGATTTAGGGCCAACGGAATTTCGTTTGCTGCACTTTTTTATGAAGACACCTGAGCGAGCCTACAGTCGAAGCCAGTTATTAGATCAGGTCTGGGGCGACACAGTGTATATAGAAGAGCGCACCGTAGATGTGCATATTCGCCGCCTTAGAAAAGCCCTAGCATTAACAGGGCATGAAAATTTAGTGCAAACAGTACGTGGTGTTGGTTATCGTTTTTCTGCAAATTAAATAGGCCTAGCAGATGCGTTGGAATTATTGGCGTTTACTGACTATCGTTAGTTTATCGGGGTTTGTCGGCCTTTTCTTTGATCAAATGATACTGATGATGTTCTTAGCTACCTTGGTATACGCTCTATGGCTTGAACATACATGGACTCGCCTTTACCGCTGGTTAAAAAAACCAAAAAAACACATGGCCCCTAATGCAGAGGGCGTCATTGATGATATTTGTAAAGAAATTGAGCGGGTACGGAAACAAAATAAATCGCGTAAGAAAAAATTGACAGGTTATTTAAGACGGTTTCAAGCCACAACAGCGGCATTACCGGATGGCATTGTTGTCCTCGGTGAGGATAGCCGTGTTCGATGGTCAAATACCGCTGCCGAAAAGCTATTAGGTATTTATTGGCCACAAGACAGTCAGGTCAGAGTCAAAAACCTAATTCGTGATGCTCAATTTCAGGCGCTATTGGATTCCCCCGCTAAGGATGGTGAATTTGTGCATGTAAGCTCCCCATTTAACTCTGCAGTGCAGCTTGAAGTAAAGATCGTTAGTTATATGGATAGCGGACAAGTCGGAGGGCCAAGCGGTCTTAGGAAGACA
>JAUXFA010000037.1 GCA_030620285.1 Piscirickettsiaceae bacterium | reverse complement strand
TCAGAGCATTACGTGATCCCCATCTCATTATTTCAGTTGATCATGAAGGTGGCCGAGTTCAACGATTTAGAAAAGGTTTCACCCGATTACCACCAGTAGGTGCATTGGGTAAACACTATAAGCAACATCCTAAACGAACTTTAGAACATACGGAGATTTCGGGTTGGTTAATGGCGGCAGAGTTACGTGCAGTGGGTGTTGATTTTAGTTTTGCACCGGTATTAGATTTAGACTATGGCATCAGTGAAATTATTGGTGATCGTGCCTTCCATCGTGATCCAGAAACAGTATCATCACTTGCCCATGCCTATATTCAAGGTATGAAGCGAGCTTGGATGCCAGCAGTCGGTAAACATTTCCCTGGTCATGGCGCAGTTGAAGTAGATTCACATTTAGGACTACCGGTTGATTCTCGTCACTTCGAAGATATGTTGCAGTGCGATATGTTGCCCTTTAGCCGACTATGCCATTCGGAATTAGCAGGTATTATGCCGGCTCATATTGTCTATGAACAAAGTGATAGTTTACCGGCTGGATTTTCACCATTTTGGATTAAAGAGATCCTTCGTGAGCGCTTAGGTTTTCAAGGGGCAATATTAAGTGATGATCTGAGTATGGAGGGTGCGGCAGTGATAGGGGATAGTCTTGCTCGTGCAGAAGCCGCGCTATCGGCAGGTTGCGATATGATACTAGTGTGTAATAAACCTGAAAGCGTAGTGCAGGTCATTGATGGTCTGAAATTGGCTGATGATCCTGTTCGACATATGCGTCTTATTCGGCTACATGGCCGGCATGCCATTGATCGTGAGGAACTGTTTGCCAGTCAACAATGGAAACAATCAGCTAAAACAGTATTGAGCTATGCACCTGATCCTGAATTGGAGTTAAGTCTGTCATGAAAACGATAATGAACGGTAGTAGGATCGTATTTGCTTTGTTTTTATTTAGCCTATGGTATGTGCCTGTTATTAACGCTGGCGAAAGTGTTGTTGCTGAAGATGCCATGGTACAGGTGTCAGAATCAATCAGTAATCCTCGTGAAACGATGCGAACATTTCTAATAGCAATGCAGACTGTTAATGATGGGCAAAAAGACCAGATTAAACTTGCGGTATCAACATTAGATTTATCAGCAATCAACCCATTAATTAGGGCGAGTAAAGGTAAAGAACTCGCTTATACATTGTCGTCAGTCATTGAACGTAGTAAAAAAGTGGTATTAGCGTCAATCAGTACTGAGCCGGCAAACGGACAGTATGTTTTTGGAAAATACTCCCAAGGTAAAGTTGAAATTATTCAACAACCGGATGGTAGTTGGCTATTTAGCCAGGCAACCATCGCGGCACTACCTGATATCTTAGAAGGATTATTAACTGATCCCGCCGAACAGGGAACAACAGAGCCACAAATAGCATTACCATTCCATATTAAACTACGAACTCAATTACCCGAGTCATTAAAAGGTGGTTTTTTACTAGAGTATTGGCAGTGGTTAGCTCTATTTTTGATTATTGTCATTGGTTCAGTAGCCGATAAAGTTGTTGCATGGATACTGGCGAGAAATGTTATTCGCTGGAAAAAGAAACATCATGGTTTTAACGAGTTAGATAACGCAGTGTTAAGACCGCTTGGATTAATAGCTATGGCCTTGATTTGGTGGGCTGGGCTGAATTCTCTAGGACTACCGGATACGGCATTGATTATTTTATCGATCGCGGTGAAATTATTAGTGAGTATTTCTGGGATCTGGAGTGCCTTCCGTCTAGTGGATGTGATTTATGCACTGTTGATGAACAAGGCCCGTGGCACACCGAATCGCTTTGATGATTTGCTTGTGCCTATGATTAGCAAAAGCTTGAAGGTATTTGTTGTTGTCATCGGGATCATTTTTGTAGCAGATAATCTCAATGTTGATGTCACTAGTTTATTGGCAGGACTGGGTTTAGGTGGTCTAGCATTTGCCTTGGCAGCAAAAGACCTACTGGGTAACTTCTTTGGATCCGTCACAGTATTATTGGACCGGCCATTTCACATAGGTGATTGGGTGATTGTAGGTGATGTTGAGGGTTCAGTAGAAACCGTTGGTTTTAGAACCACAAGAATAAGAACATTTTATAATTCAGTGATTACCTTGCCCAATTCAGTACTCACAAATACTAAAATAGATAATATGGGGGCACGCCGTTATCGTCGAATGCGAACCATGTTAGGGCTAACATATGATACCAGTCCTGAGAAGATTGATGCTTTTTGTGAAGGCATCAGAACCTTGGTTCACATGCATCCCTATATGCGAAAAGATTATTATCAAGTGTATTTTAATCAGTACAGTGCAGCATCGTTAGATATTTTAGTCTACGTGTTTTGGGAAACACCCGATTGGAATACAGAGTTACGTGAACGACATCGTTTTTTACTCGATATATTACGTTTGGCAAAACAATTGGATGTGGAGTTTGCATACCCAACACAAACTATTTATTTAAAACAAAATGGTGATCCTGTGGCGGACGCTACTAAAGCAGAAGCGTTTGAACCCTCAATGACAGAGTTGGATGCAAAAGCAATGGGCTTTAGAGAGGCTGAATCAATTGTAGATGCGACATTAGGACGCGGTGTTAAACCTGCTCCAGTACGTTTCCCATAATGGGCAAAAATTAAACAATGACAGCGCAATTTGTCCATTTACACCTTCATACCGATTATTCATTAATTGATGGTTTAGTTCGTATCAAGCCACTGATGCAAGCAGTGGCCGATGCGAATATGCCGGCGATTGCCGTCACCGATCAACATAATTTGTTTGCTGCCGTGAAGATTTATACCGCAGCACAACAAGCGGGGATCAAACCAATATTAGCGGCAGACCTACGTTTACGAGATCCCGAGGATGCTAAAAAAAGCAGTCGGTTTGTGGTGCTTTGTCAGAATATGGAGGGTTATCACAATCTTTCAAGATTATTATCACGTGCCTATATCGAAGGTCAGCATCTTGGTGTGCCGATGTTGGACCTGCACTGGTTGGATGGTCAAACAGAAGGGTTGATCTGTCTTGCTGGTGGACGAGAAGGGATCTTAGGTAAAAGCTTACTCAATAATTTGTCGGAAGAAACCGATCAAATTGTTCAACATTGGAAAACACTCTTCCCAGACAGGTTCTATTTAGAATTAATTCGTACAGGCAGAGAAGATGAGGAACGTTATATAGATGCCGCTCTAGATCTAGCAGTAAGTCATGATTTACCCGTAGTGGCAACTAATGATGTCCGGTTTATAGAAACTTCACAATTTGAAGCACATGAAGCCAAAGTCTGTATTAGCGATGGCCGATTATTAGATGACCCGCGGCGGCCACGCAATTATTCCCAACAGCAATACCTCAGAACAGCTGAAGAAATGGTGGAATTATTTAGTGATATTCCACAAGCAATTGAAAATACCATAGAGATCGCCAAACGCTGCACAGTCGAATTGACTCTGGATGAGCATTATTTGCCTGATTTTCCGGTGCCTGAAGGCATGACAATTGATACGTTTTTTTCACAAGAGTCATATGAGGGGCTAGAACAGCGACTAGCTGTTTTATTCCCTGAAATAGAAGTACGAGAACAGAATCGACAACAATATGAAGACCGATTGCAGGTAGAGTTAGATGTTATCAATGAGATGGGTTTTCCTGGTTATTTTTTAATTGTTGCTGATTTTATCCACTGGGCAAAAAACAATGAGGTTCCTGTTGGCCCAGGCCGTGGCTCGGGTGCTGGATCATTAGTTGCCTATGCACTCAATATTACCGATATTGATCCCCTGCAATATGATTTGCTATTTGAACGTTTTTTGAATCCAGAACGGGTATCGTTACCTGACTTTGATATTGACTTTTGCATGGAAGGCCGTGATCGCGTCATTGAATATGTTTCTCAACATTATGGCCGCGATCATGTTTCACAAATCATTACTTATGGCACCATGGCCGCCAAAGCGGTATTGCGTGATGTCGGTCGTGTATTGGGTTATCCCTATGGCTTGGTCGATGGACTGGCTAAATTGGTACCGTTTGAAATTAAAATGACCTTGACTAAGGCGCTAGAACAAGAGCCCTTATTAAAAGAACGCTATGACAAAGAAGAAGAGGTTGCCACATTAATAGACCTCGCTTTGCAGCTTGAAGGCTTAACCAGAAATGTTGGTAAACATGCTGGTGGTGTGGTCATTGCCCCAAAAGCATTAACAGAATATACCCCCATCTACTGTGAACAAAATGGTGCCGGTTTGGTATCACAATATGATAAAGATGATGTTGAAAGTGTTGGCCTCGTTAAGTTTGACTTTCTAGGGCTTAAAACACTGACCGTTATTGACTGGGCGGTTAAAAATGTCAAAGCGATGTTGCCAGCAGAGGAAGCCGCCAAAATTGATGTTATTACTCTACCACTTGATGATAAAGCCAGCTATGACTTGCTAAAACGGGCTGAAACTACTGCGGTTTTCCAGCTTGAATCACGTGGTATGAAGGATCTTATTAAACGGCTGAAACCTGATACCTTTGAAGATATTATTGCTTTGGTTGCATTGTATAGACCAGGACCACTGCAGTCTGGCATGGTTGATGATTTTGTGAATCGAAAACATGGCCGAGCAGCAGTAAGCTACCCCCATCCTGATCTTGAGCCGGTATTAAAACCAACTTATGGCGTTATCGTCTATCAAGAGCAAGTTATGCAGATTGCACAAGTCTTGGCAGGATATAGTCTTGGTGGGGCGGATATGTTACGCCGAGCCATGGGTAAGAAAAAACCTGAAGAGATGGCAAAACAAAGACAGCTATTTTTAGATGGTGCTCAAAAGCGTGACATTGATGAAAAAACAGCAGGTCCGATCTTTGATTTAATGGAAAAATTTGCTGAATACGGATTTAACAAATCACATTCAGCAGCCTATGCGCTTGTTGCCTATCAAACTGCTTGGCTAAAATCACATTATCCAGCCGCTTTTATGGCGGCTGTTTTATCGGCAGATATGGATACAACGGATAAAATCGTTGGCTTAATAGATGACTGTCGAGATATGGGGCTGACGGTGTTACCGCCTGACGTGAATGACAGTAAGATCCATTTCACTGTTGCTGATGAAAAATCTATTCGTTATGGCATGGGCGCCATTAAAGGCGTTGGTGAAGCGGCATTAGCGGGTATTGTCAGGGAGCGAGAGCAGGGTAAAGCCTTTTCTAGCCTATACGATTTTTGCCAACGTGCTGACAAGATCAATCGGCGAGTAATGGACGCCCTGGTTAAATCTGGCGCTTTAGATACGTTAGGTGGTCATCGAGCAAGCTTGCAAGCCAGTGTCACTAGAGCATTGCAGATTGCCGAACAACATCGTAGCAATCATGACAGTGGGCAAGATGATATGTTTGGCGTAATGGCGATGGATGATCAACAAAATGTTGAAGAGCCACTGATTGATGTGCTGCAATGGACAGAAGAACAGCTACTTATTGCTGAGAAAGAAACCTTAGGTTTGTATTTAAGTGGCCATCCGATTGATCGATATAGTGACGAATTAGCGCGATTTATCCCCAAAAAAATACATCAATTAGATGCTCCCGAAGCAAAGGGCTATCAACGAAATGAAATCCCCGTAATTACTGCGGGTTTGATTGTCGCTATTCGTACAATGAAAGCCAAAAATGGTGGCAGAATGGCCTTTATTACCCTTGATGATCAAACTGCTCGACTTGAAGTGCGCGTTTTTGCTGAGGTTTACGAACAATATCAAAGTCTAATTCAACCAGATAAATTGGTCGTTATTCAAGGGAAAATAGGCCAAGATAACTTTACTGGCGGTTTAGCCGCCACTGCAGAAACCGTTTATGACATTGCCAGAGCACGTGAAATGTGTGGTAAAGCGTTAGTCGTTAGTATCGAAAACTATGACAATAGCCAAGAGTGGATACAGTCTTTGCAAACAATATTAACCCCATTCAGACAAGGGATGACGCCATTAGAAGTGGATTACAAAAATGAAAATGCTCGTACACTTATATCATTAGGTGATGACTGGAAAATTACGCCTACAGATGCCTTATTAGCTGATTTAGCGGTATCACCCATGGTCAGTACTGTTAAAATGAAATATGGTTCTATATAGAGGTTTTATCTGTGTCAGGAGTTGATGATAAAAATATTACTCAAATCACTACAGAAGATAATTTATCAGTGGCTATAGATGATGCTTTAAGTGCGGCTACAACAGTTGCAGAAAAACATATTCATAGGCCCGATACTATCAATGAGCAAGAGAATACACAAAAATCCTTAGCTGACAGGTTGGGCCTATCTTTCGTTAATTTGCATGATCATCAATTTAATGAAAGTGTATTGTCTTTAATACCGGCAGAATTTGCTCGAAAACACAACATAATTCCGCTTAGCGTGAGTAATTCTCATTTACTAGTTGCTATGGCGAGTGTTAAACAAGAGTTATATCAGGCATTGGGCTTTATTACCGATATGTATATTGATGTGGCTGTCGCAAGCTTGGAAGACCTACAGTGGGCTATACGACAATACTATGGTATTCAGGATGATGAACTAGCCTTAGACTCAATCGACCAAAGTGTTCATAAAAAGGACGGTTTGCAAGAGCTAGAAAGATTAGGCAGTGAACGACCAATTGTCCGCTTGGTTAGTAATATTATAAGAGATGCCATTGACCGAAAAGCTTCTGATATTCACATTCGACCTCGTGAAAAAAATGTCGAGTTAATTTATCGTTTAAACGGTACGCTGACATCAGTACGGTTTTTTAGTAAAACATTATTACCCGCAGTCGTTAGTCGAATAAAAATTCTTGGTGGGATGGACATTGCTGAACGCCGAATGCCACAAGATGGGCGGAGCTGTGTGCGAAGTAATAGCAGTGTGGTCGATTTGCGTATCTCTATTATTCCGACGGTTGAAGGTGAAAGTGTCGTGCTGCGTTTGCTAAATGCACAGGTTGGTTTGAAATCTATTTCTGAACTTGGTTTCAACCAACATGATGAAGATATTTTTAGAGATTTATTGCATAAAAATAACGGTATTTTTCTGGTAACAGGACCAACTGGATCCGGTAAATCAACCACTTTATATGCTGCATTAGGTGAAGTGCAAAAACAAAACGTTAATATCATTACAGTAGAAGATCCTGTCGAATACCATATTGATGGCATCGAACAAATACAAATAAACCATAGGACTGGCTACACCTTTGCTAGAGCATTACGGAACATTTTACGCCATGATCCTGATGTTATTCTGGTCGGGGAAATTCGTGATGAAGAAACTGGTAAAATCGCCGTGGAAAGTGCTCTAACAGGACATTTAGTATTAAGCACACTACATACCAATGATGCTGCAGGTGCTATTACAAGATTGTTAGAAATGGGCGTGGAACCCTATTTGTTAGAGGGGTGTTTATTAGGTGTATTAGCACAGCGTCTGGTGAAAAAAAATTGTCCTCATTGCTTAGAGCTTGAACCACAAGATAAATTGGTAAGAGAATCGTTAAATGTATCTGCGGATGAACCTTTTTATCATAGTGTGGGTTGCGAATACTGCAACCAAACAGGAGTAAGTGGCCGTTTGGCTGTATATGAGTTATTAAGACTAAATGATGACATTAGGAATATTATTCATTCTAATGTAGCAACCACTGAGATTTTTCAAAAAGCGTTAGCGGCAGGAATGGTGCCATTAACCGAAAATGCATTACTGCGTGCCCGGGCTAAAGATATTTCCCTAGCAGAAGTATATAGAATAAGATTAAACTAGTTTTAAATTAATTGCATGAGGAATGGAGCATTACCATGGATATAACACCATACTTTAAATTGATGGCTGAAAAGTCGGCATCAGATCTGTTTTTTTGCACAGGCACCGAACCCCATCTCAAAATAGATGGCATTATCCGGCCAGTCGGCAATAAAAAAATGGAAGCTGGAGAAGTTAAAGATATTGCTTATGAATTGATGAGCGAAGGTCAGGCCAAAGAGTTTGAAGAGACTCTGGAGATGAATTTCGCGGTGCCCATGCATGATGTTGGCCGTTTTCGAGTCAATATTTTTTGGCAGCGTGGTGAAGTATCTGTCGTCATTCGATTTATTCAAATCCACATTCCTGATTTTGCCGAGATGAATCTTCCACCTGTCTTGGGTGAGATCATTATGGAGCAACGAGGGCTGATCTTAGTTGTTGGTGCGACAGGTTCGGGTAAGTCAACATCATTAGCCGCCATGATTGGTCATCGTAATCGCAATTCTGCTTCACATATCCTCACAATCGAAGATCCACTTGAGTTTATTCATAAACATAACAAATCCGTTGTGCAACAGCGTGAAGTGGGCATTGATACCTTATCGTATGAAAATGCATTAAAAAATGCTTTACGAGAAGCGCCTGACGTTATCATGATTGGTGAGGTTCGGGATATGGATACCATGAAACATGCTATTAACTATTCAGAAACCGGTGACTTGTGTCTGGCAACATTGCATGCCAATAATGCCAACCAAGCTTTGGATCGAATTTTAAATTTCTTCCCAGAGAC
>JAUXFA010000029.1 GCA_030620285.1 Piscirickettsiaceae bacterium | reverse complement strand
GGTTATGTATGGTTAGGTGCTCATCATCTTCAATACACAGCATTACCTGACTGGAGTGGCTCATTAGGTGCAGCTATCTCATTAGCGATGATTATTCCATCATGGGGTGGTGCCATTAACGGTATGTTCACACTGAGTGGTGCATGGGATAAGTTGCGTACTGACTATATTTTACGTTTCCTTATTGTGTCGTTAGCGTTCTACGCAATGTCTACCTTTGAAGGCCCCGTAATGGCTGCTAAAACGGTAAATGCTCTATCACATTACACAGACTGGACAATTGGTCATGTGCACGCTGGTGCATTAGGTTGGGTGGCAATGGTTTCTATTGGTGCTATTTACCACATGGTTGAGCGTCTCTGGGGAACGACAATCTGGTCTGTTAAGTTAGTTAACTTACATTTCTGGATGGCAACGATTGGAACGGTTGTTTATATCACTGCGATGTGGGTATCAGGCATTATGCAAGGTCTAATGTGGCGTGCTTATGATGACTACGGTAATTTGGCGTATACCTTTGTTGAGTCTGTTGCTCAAATGCATCCATTCTATGCAATGCGGGCTGCAGGCGGTTTGATTTTCTGGTTGGGCGCCTGTGTGATGTTGTTTAATATCACGGTGACTATACGTAAAGCAATTGCAAATTCATCTGCAAAAACCGCTGCTCTAGCTAACGCTAATATTTAAGGAGACTGGAATGTCTGAAAATAATTCAAATGAACCAGTTTCTTTACAAGAGAAGCTAGAGAAGAATGTCTGGGCACTGGTGTTAGCTACGGCTATTATCGTATCAGTGGGTGGTATCGTAGAAATTGTCCCATTATTTTATTTAAAAACAACATTTGAGGATGTGAATCATCCAGAATATGAAGAGCTCTCAGGTGTTCGTCCTTATACTGCATTAGAATTGGCTGGCCGTGATATTTATCAGCGTGAAGGCTGTTATTTGTGTCATTCTCAAATGATTCGTCCTTTCCGTGATGAGAAAGATCGTTATGGACATTATTCATTAGCGGTTGAATCTAAATATGATCATCCGTTCCAATGGGGCTCAAAACGTACGGGGCCAGACATTGCTCGCTTAGGTGGAAAATATTCTGATGAATGGCATATCCAACATTTACGTGCACCACGCAGTGTTGTGCCTGAATCAGTGATGCCAAATTACCCTTGGTTAGATGATGCAACTATTGATGGTGCCGGCATGGAAAAACGTGTCAAAGCAATGAGAGTGCTGGGTGTGCCTTATACGGATGAGGATATTAATGGTGCTGCTGCTTCAGTGGAAGGTAAAACTGAAATGGAAGCGATGGTCGCTTATCTACAAGTATTAGGCACCATGATTAAATTTGAGCCAGGCAGAGATTATCGTGACTAAACTTCAAGAGTATTTTCATACTGATTGGAGTGCGATGACTGGGGCTGATTGGTTTGGAATGCTATTAACTGTTGGTGTTTTTATAGTAATAGTTATTGCTTATTATTGGGTTCTAAATCCTAAGAATAAAGAGTCATTAGAGTCACATCGCACCATGGTGTTGGACGAAAATGAGATAAATGCGGAGAAACAAGATGGCAGATAATAAAAACAACCCTAATCAAGTGGGCGATACTGGTCACGTTTGGGATGGTATTAGAGAGTTAGCTAATCCATGTCCACGTTGGTGGTTAAATTCGCTTTATTTGAGTGGATTGCTGGTAATTGTTTACTTTATTCTTTACCCCTCTTTACCTCTAGTGACGGGTAGTACTAAAGGTCTATTAGGTTGGACGCAGATCAATGAATTTAAAGAAGATTTAGCAAAAGTTGAAGCTCAACGTGCGCCTTATGAAGATAAGTTAGCGGTAATGACGGTTGAGCAAATTCTTGCTGATCAAGAAATGCTGAACTACGCTATCGGTTCAAGCAAGGTATTGTATGGTGATAACTGTGCTGCTTGTCATGGTACTGGTGGCGCGCCTGCTGAAGGTGCAGGTTATCCAAACCTTACAGATGATGATTGGCTATTTGGTGGTGATGTTAATGAAATCGCGATGAGTATTGCTAATGGTCGAGCCGGTATAATGCCAGCACATCAAAAATTACTTTCCGCTGGTGAAGTTGACCAACTTGTACAATTTGTTGTTGATAGCTCAAATGGCGTAGCGAATGAAGCAGGATTAGCTTTATATTCTGCAAAAGGTTGCGTGGCATGTCATGGTGCAGATGCTACTGGCGTGCAGGCAATGGGCTCAGCTAATTTAACCGATAAGATTTGGCGTTTTTCTAGTGATGAAGAGCAAATTCGTCAAACCATCCTTCATGGTGTTAATGATGCTTCTGATAAAGCAACACGTGTTGCTCTGATGCCACAATGGAGTGAAAAGTATGCGGTTATGTTAGAAGCGATTGCATATGCAATCGAAGATGACGAAGATCCAAATGAGATTGATTGGGATGACGAGTTAAGTGGCGATGAAGCTGAACGTCTAACACCGATAGAAATTAAGAAGTTAGCGGTTTATGTTCATCAATTTGGTGGTGGACAATAGTCAAGGCTTTGATTGTTAATTGTTATAAATTTGGAGAGCGATTATGAATGTAGATTGGGTTTCTATATCGGTTATAGCAAGTGTTGTTGCCATGATTATTGGCATGGCATTATTTGCCCGTTTTGCGCTTAAGCATATAGAGGAAGATAAATCGGACGATTAGCAAGTTCGAGGAGAGATTTTAAAGGCCGACGATAGTCGGCTTTTTTATGGGGTTTGATATAGATCAATAATTATAAGTTTAACGTAATTAAGCAAATTCTAATATTGTAATTAATGATACAATTTCTTTAACTTTATATAGCATTTCGAGGTTTATCTTGTGAGTGAAGAACATGCGGTGTCAACAGCAAGTGTTGATGAGATTTATGAAGAAGTATCAGATTGGCATATCAATACCGGTGGTATTAAAATTGTCGCCAAACGTCTTGCCGGTCGATTTCGTAGATTAAAATGGTTTGGAATGTCTATCTGGGCAGTATTGTTTTTTGGGCCTTATCTACGTTGGAATGGTTCGCAAGCGGTATTATTCGATCTTCCCAACCGTCAATTTAATATTTTCGATATTACCATTTATCCACAAGATATTTGGATGTTATCGCTGACCTTACTTTTTTTCGCTATTTTACTGGCAGCTGTGACTAGTATTGCTGGCCGTGTATTTTGTGGTTATTTCTGCTTTCAGACTGTGTGGACAGATGTTTACACATTGATTGAAGGTAAGTTAGAGGGGAATACGCCTCAAAAAGCGATGAAATTTAAGAATGCACCGTGGACAACAGATAAAATCATTCGAAAAACAACTAAGCACGGTTTGTGGTTGGCAATTGCCATTTTAACCGGTATCTCATTTGTAGCCTGGTTTACCGATGCATTCCAATTATGGGTAGATTTATTCACATTTCAGGCGCCAATGACTGCAGTCATTATCATTGCTACATTCACAGGTGGCACGTATTTATTTGCTGGTTTTATGCGGGAACAGGTATGTTTTAGGTTATGTCCTTATGCGCGCCTGCAAGGTGTAATGTATGACCAAGATACGGTATTACCTTCCTATGATGCTGAACGTGGTGAACCTAGAGGAAAGCTTAAAAGGGGACAGGAATCATCATCGAAAGGTAGCTGTGTTGATTGCAATGTTTGTGTGGCTGTTTGTCCGACCGGAATAGATATTCGACAAGGTCAACAAGAGGGCTGTATTACCTGTGGCATGTGCATTGACGCCTGTGACAGCATTATGGATAAAACCAAACAGCCTAGAGGCTTGATTCGTTATGCATCATATAAAGAATTACACCACAATGCTAAGTCGATACCGTTATACAAGCGTTTCCGGGTAATTGTCTATGCCATTATTTTATTAGCCGCAACATCTGGTATTGTTTATGGGTTTATGAACTTATCACCAACAGAGTTTAAAGTCGTACATGAACGCCAGCCGTTATTTGTAAAATTGAGTGATGGATCAATACAAAATAAATATATCATCAAAGTATTAAACAAAACGAAAGAAACCATGCGTATCCGTTTCGAGATTGATGGGCTTGAAGGTGCGACGTTACATAGTTTGAAAGAGATTACAGTAGAGCCTGGTAAAGTTGTACCGGTGACGGCACTGGTTCGTGTTTCTCCTGAAAATGCGATAACAGGTGTCACACCGATCATCTTCAAAGGTGATGTTGACGATTCAACTATTTCAATACAGTATAAAAGCATGTTTATGGGGCCTAAATAATTTAGATGAATATTTCACAGAGCAATAAAGAAGCCCTAAAAAACCCCTGGGTATTAGCGATAATGCTGTTTGTACTCACATTTGTTTCAATGAATGCAATCTTTATTTATTTAGCTTTTAAATCGCCACCTAACTTGGTGGTTGAAGATTTTTATGAACGTGGCAAACGTTATGAAGATACTCAAAAACGGATTGAGCAGGAGAAAGCGCTAGGCTGGACAGGACTGCTGATTGCTCCTACAACAACACGGGTGAATCAACTGCAGACCTATGATGTGTTGATTCAAGGCAAGAACTCGACTGCACTGGATTTACATTCGGTGACCATCCATGCCTATCGGCCTTCTGATGCAAGAGCTGACTTTTCTAAGGAAATGGTTGCTAAAGCACCGGGCATGTACACCGCCGAGTTAGCATTTGATTTACCAGGGATCTGGGATGTTATTGTGGTCTCGAAACAGGGCGAGCAAGAATTTCTGGTGACTAAACGCTTGTCGATACATCCTTAATCACCACTAAGTTAGTAAAGCTTTTTATGGTATTAAGGGCTGTCATTATGAGCACTAAGTTGTGTCGGTGAGTTGCTATCATTGTGGTTTACCTGTTGAACAAGAAAGTAATTTTTCTGCTGTTATAGCCGGTGAGCAGCGCCCGTTTTGTTGTTTTGGCTGTCAAACAGTTTGCCAAACAATTTATGATGCTGGTTTACAGAACTTTTATCAAAAAACACCTGTAGGCGAGTCACTTGCACCGCCACCTGAATTGTCCTCAGAATTAGCTGCTTATGATTTAGATGAAATCCAGCGTGATTATGTCGATGATTTAGGTGATGTCCGGACAATAAATTTATTAGTTGAAGGGATACATTGTGCCGCTTGTGTATGGCTTATTGAGCATTCATTGTCAAAGCAGCAAGCTGTCATTACCGCAGAAGTTAATTTAACGTCAAAACAATTGCGACTGAAGTGGGATAATCGTAAAACATCATTATCATCGCTACTCAAGGCATTAGGCCAAATAGGTTATGCCGCCGTTCCTTTTGATCAAGAAACAGTGGATGGTGCTTTAGCACGTAGACACCGTAGCTTGCTTTATCGGATGGCCTTTGCCGGTTTTGCGATGATGAACCTGATGTGGGTCTCTATCGCACTATATTCTGGTGCCGATCAGGGTGAATTTAGAAGCTGGTTTCACTGGATAGGTTTTTTCATTGCCACTCCAACACTGTTGTATTCAGGCTATCCTTTTTTACGAAATGCAGCATTAGGCTTGTATCGTCGATATTTGACAATGGATTTGCCAATTGCGATTGGTGCTCTAGCCACCTATAGTTATTCTAGCTATATATTATTTTCTGGTTCAGTGAATGGAGATGTTTATTTTGATACGGTTGTTAATTTCCTGTTTGTGATTTTAGTGGGGCGATATTTGGAAGCTATTTCTAAACGTCATGCATTGTCAGCAACCAGTCGATTATTAGAATTACAACCAAAATTAGCGACAGTCATTAAAGATGGTGAAGCTAAAATAGTCGCTATACGTGCCGTTAAAGTTGGTGACCACTTATTGGTTAAACCGGGAGAAAAAATCCCGGCAGATGGTGTGTTAGTAGAAGGTCAGAGTGCGGTTGATGAATCTATGCTTACCGGCGAATCATTAGCTGTTGTCAAAAGTATGGGTGACTCTGTTGTTGCTGGAAGTATTAATGGCGAGGGCGCTTTTACTATTGAAGCGAAGCAAGTATTACGTAATACGGCCTTAGCTAAAATCGTCTCATTGATGGAAGATGCCCAAGCTTCCAAAGCACCCATTCAATGTACTGCCGATCGTATTGTTCCATGGTTTGTTGCAGTGACATTAAGCTTAGCCTGTATTACTTTTCTATACTGGAATCAGTTCGATTTTGAACTGGCATTATTAGCGGCAACATCGGTACTGATTATTACCTGCCCGTGTGCTTTTGGTTTAGCAACACCGATGTCAATTGCCGTTGCTACTGGCATTGGTGCTCGTCGAGGCATTTTAATTAAACAAGGTGCAGCATTAGAGTATTTATCGCAGGTAACACATTTTGTATTTGATAAAACAGGCACATTAACGGATGGTAAATTGTATGTTGTTGAGATTGAGACCTTGGGGAATGTGACAGCGGATGAGTTATTATTATTAAGCGCATCGGTTGAGAAGAAATCAGAGCATGGTGTGGCTGCAGCCATTGCAGTAGCTGCATCAGAGCGGAATTTAATATTATTAACAGCAAGGGACTTTGTGTCATCAGCTGGACAAGGTGTGGCAGCAAAAGTTGATGGAAAACAAGTGTGTGTTGGTACACAAGCTTGGCTACTAGAACAAGATATCGTCATTTCGCCGCACTATTTAAAACAGCTTGAGCAACTAGAGCAGCAAGGTGTGAGTTGCACATTTGTGGCAATTGATAATGTCATGTCAGGCTATATAGGCTTAGCTGATAAATTGCGACCAGATGCACAAGCTCTCATCGCTGAATTGCAGCAACATGATATTTCAATCACAGTATTAAGTGGCGATAAACAAGCTGTTGTTGAAGCTGTCACGGCTGGTTTTGATAATATTGAACGCCAAGCAGAGGTATTACCGAAAGATAAATCTGCTGTGGTGAGGGTATTACAACAACAAGGCCATGTCGTGGCGATGGTAGGTGATGGCGTCAATGATGCTCCAGCATTGATACAAGCGGATGTCGGTATTGCACTGGCATCAGGTACAGATGTGTCGATTGAAAGTGCTGATATAGTACTTTCCCATAATGAATTATCGCAAGTTGCCCAAGCAAGAAAACTAGCCAGTAGAACTTTACGCACAATTAAACAAAATATAGTACTATCCATTACATACAATATTGTCATGGTGCCATTGGCAATGATGGCATTGATAAACCCATTAATGGCAGCGATAACCATGCCGATAAGTTCATTATTAGTCATTGGTAATGCTGCTAGACTAAGACGTCTTTTTAAGGAGTGATAAATGGAAGTCATCTATGGGTTACTACCAGGAATGTTACTGCTAGGACTTGTTGGTGTGATCGTCTTTTTTTGGGCAGTACGAAGTGGTCAATATGACGATATGGATGGTGCTGCACATCGTGTATTAATGGATGAGGATACGATGGTTTCTCCTGAAGAAAATAAAGTAAATGGTCGTGAATCGACCGCGCAGCAAGATAATAGACAGGATTAAGACATTGCGACTGTATCGATCTTTGTTATTTATCATTTCGTTATTAGCTTCACCGCAGCTATGGGCAGAGCCATCAATAAAAATTGGAATGTCAACGGCGTTGACGGGCCCTGCTGCGGCATTGGGCACCAATATGCGAGCTGGCGTTGAGAGTTATTTTAATCAGGTCAATAAAAAGGGTGGAATTAATGGCCGGCTACTAGAACTTATTGTTCGAGATGATGGCTATGAACCTGAACGTGCAGCCGTTAATATGCGTCGCCTTATTGATGACGATAAAGTACTGACGGTTATCGGTAATGTAGGTACACCAACCGCAATTGTTACCGTGCCTATTGCAGAAGAAAAACAGACTTTATTATTTGGTGCCTTTTCCGGCGGAAGGGTATTAAGACAAGATCCTGTGAGTCGATATGTGATCAATTACCGTCCCAGTTATGCTGAAGAAACAGCAGAAATGATTAATGGCTTATTACGATCAGGCATTAAACCCCAACAAATTGCTTTTTTTACTCAGCGTGATGGTTATGGTGATGCAGCATATCTAGGTGCTATAGAGGCATTGCACCGTCATGGTTTCAAAGAAACGGATAGTCTGGCGCATGGTCGATATACTCGTAATACTCTTAATGTGGAAGATGCTGCTGCCACCCTGTTAGATGCTGAAATTACGCCAAAAGTGATTATCATGGCCGGCGGTTATGCACCATCAGCTAAGTTTATAGAACTATTGCAACAGGATTTGCCGGACGTTTGGTTTGTTAATGTGTCCTTTGTTGGAAGCTATGCATTAAATTCAGCATTGGCTAATGATGTAAAAAATGTTGTGGTGACACAGGTAGTACCAAACTTAAATTCTGCCCCACCTATTATTGATGAATATTTAAAATCCCTTAAGAAATATGATGCTTCATTAGCAGCAAATGATGTTTCTTTGGAAGGGTTTATTGTGGCCAAAATATTCTTTTGGAGCTTGAAAGGAATTAAGGGTGATATTAATAAAGAAAGCATCATTGATGGTATAGAGGCCGTACAGGAATTAGATATTGGTTTGGGTTTGTCAATTCATTATGATGAATTGGATCATCAAGCAATACATACACTTTGGCCAACATGCATCAAGAATGGTCGACTTGAATCTTTTTCTTGGGAACAATTGTCTTCAACGGAGTGAATGAACAATGATCAAAACTAATAAAGGCCACTATGTTTAAGTCTTGGAGTATTAAACAATTACTCCATTTGTGGTCATTTTCAACGGTTTTTGCTATTGTTTTGATGGCTTTAATTGCTGTTTATACTAATGAGTTTTTTTCGGAAACTCAAAACAAATTGACCCAACAGGTCTTACCATTGGAGAATGCCAGCCGACAAATTAGTGCGATTGCTTCATCATTTGTGACACGACAAAAACAGATTGTCACATCAAATTCGGTAGAGGAGATTGCACAATTAGTGCCTCGGCAGCAGTTAGAAGATAGGTTTGATGAGCATTGGCATCAAATTTCATC